>NZ_JBFAWL010000025.1:0-83829 GCF_040680275.1 Streptomyces sp. NPDC052079 | reverse complement strand
CGCTCCTCCAGCGCCTTGTTGTAGACGAGGCGGACGCAGCCGAACGTGCGGGACAGCTCGGCTGCCTGCTCGTCCGTGGGGTAGAAGCGGTACTTAAAAGCCCGCTTGACCTGCTGCGTCACGCCTCACACTGTATCAGATCCCGTGTGAGCGCCGGATGTCGGCCGGTGGCCGCAGACGCCGAGTCGCCCTGGCGGCGACTCGCCTTTCCCTGCCCTGCTCCGCAGGAGCTTCGTTTCTCCCCCGCAAGCGGGAGGTACCCCCACCCCGGCCTGAAGGCCGGGGTATCCACGAAGGGATCCCGATGACCCTGTCCGACGCCGTGGCGCATCTGTCCCCCCACCGCTGGGCGCGGGCCAACCGCCTGCTGCTCCGCAAGGCGCTCGCCGAGTTCGCCCACGAGCGGCTCATCACGCCGGAGGCCACCGGCGACGGCGGGTACGTCGTCCGCAGCGACGACGGCCTGACCCGGTACACCTTCACGGCCACGCGCCGCGCCCTGGACCACTGGGTGATCGACGCCGACTCGATCACCCGCCACCGGGACGACGCCGAACTCGACCTCGCCGCCCTGGACTTCTTCATCGAGCTGCAGAAGTCCCTGGGCCTCAGCGACGAGATCCTCCCGGTGTACCTGGAGGAGATCTCCTCCACCCTCTCCGGCACCTGCTACAAGCTCACCAAGCCGCAGATCCCGGTCGCGGAGCTGGTCGACGCCGGCTTCCAGGCCGTCGAGACCGGCATGACCGAGGGCCACCCCTGCTTCGTCGCCAACAACGGACGGCTCGGCTTCGGCGTCCACGAGTACCGGTCCTACGCGCCGGAGACGGCGAACCCGGTCCGCCTCGTGTGGCTGGCCGCGCACCGCTCGCGCGCCGCGTTCACGGCGGGCGTGGGCATCGAGTACGAGTCGTTCATCCGCCAGGAGCTGGGCGAGGAGACCGTAGAGCGCTTCCACGCCGTACTGCGCGATCAAGCCCTGGACCCCGCCGATTACCTGCTGATCCCCGTCCACCCCTGGCAGTGGTGGAACAAGCTGTCCGTCACCTTCGCCGCCGAGGTGGCCCGCCGGCACCTGGTCTGCCTGGGCGAGGGCGACGACGAGTACCTCGCCCAGCAGTCCATCCGCACCTTCTTCAACACCTCGCACCCCGAGAAGCACTACGTGAAGACGGCGCTGTCCGTCCTCAACATGGGCTTCATGCGCGGCCTGTCCGCCGCCTACATGGAGGCGACCCCGGCGATCAACGACTGGCTGGCCCGCCTGATCGGCAACGACCCGGTACTGCGGGCGACGGGACTGTCGGTCATCCGGGAGCGGGCCGCCGTGGGCTACCGGCACAGGGAGTACGAGCAGGCCACGGACCCCTACTCGCCGTACCGCAAGATGCTGGCCGCGCTGTGGCGGGAGAGCCCGGTGCCGTCCCTGAAGGACGGCGAGTCCCTCGCCACCATGGCCTCGCTCGTCCACGTCGACCACGAGGGGAAGTCCTTCGCGGGCGCGCTGATCGCCCGCTCGGGCCTCCCCCCGGCCGAGTGGCTGCGCGCCTACCTGCGCGCGTACTACGTCCCGCTGCTGCACAGCTTCTACGCCTACGACCTCGTGTACATGCCGCACGGCGAGAACGTGATCCTGGTCCTGGCGGACGGCGTGGTGCGGCGCGCGATCTACAAGGACATCGCCGAGGAGATCGCGGTGATGGACCCCGACGCGGTGCTGCCGCCCGAGGTCTCCCGCATCCGGGTCGAGGTCCCGGACGACACCAAGCTCCTGTCGATCTTCACGGACGTCTTCGACTGCTTCTTCCGCTTCCTCGCCGCGCACCTCGCCGAGGAGGGGATCCTCGACGAGGACACCTTCTGGCGCACGGTCGCGGAGGTCACCCGCGCGTACCAGGCGTCGGCCCCGGAACTCGCCGACAAATTCGCCCGCTACGACATCTTCACCCCGGAGTTCCCCCTGTCCTGCCTCAACCGCCTCCAACTCCGCAACAACCAACAGATGCTCGACCTGACAGACCCCTCCGCGGCCCTCCAACTAACCGGCACCCTGAAAAACCCCCTCGCGGGCTTCTGACCCAACAAACGGACGAGCGCCCCGGAGTACGGTCCCCCGGGGCGCTCGTCAGCGCCGGTGGTGAGTCATCGGGCCTGGATGTCCCTGCGGCTGCCGCGAACCTCAGACCGTGACAGGCGCGCTGGGCACCGGACGGCTGGGAGAGTCCAGCCAGATGCGCTGCCCCGCTGCGGTCACGGTGACACCGAAGCGTTCCGGGCCGGGCCGGTCATTGTCGGCGTACAACTCGTACGCGGCCTCCACTGCATCCCACAGCAGCCGCGGCCCGGCCTGTCGTGCCTTGCCGTCCTCGGCCCGCGCCCACGCGCCGTCCGTGCCCCACAGCTCCAGAGCCGTCACGCCGTCGTCACCGCGCTCGAATGCACACGCGGTGCCGGGCGCGACGAGAGACAGCACAAAGCGGAACGCCTCGTCCTCGGCGACGGCTGTCAGGTCCAGCCCGGTCAGTCGGCCGCTCGTCGCCTCCGGCCTGCCCGGGTGTACCGGGGCGCCGGTGGCACCGGCCTCGCGGACAGCCATGAAGTAGGAGGGTGCGGGCAGGAACCGGCCCTCGGCGCGGCCGTCGTCACCGACGACCAGGCGGGCCGTACCCCAGCCGAGCGGGCACACGATGAGGCCGGCGGGCCGGACCTGCTCCAACCAGGCTGTTGGGATCCTGCTGAAGCCACAGGTGGCGATGAGCCGGTCGTACGGCGCCCGATCCGGATATCCCTTGCGGCCGTCCCCGGCGACGACGAGAGGGGAGTACCCGCAGCGCCGTAGCCGTGACTCGGCGAGGCGCGCCAGTACCGGGTCGACCTCCAGTGTGACGACATGGTGACTGCCCAGCCGCTCGGCCAGAAGTGCGGCGTTGTATCCGGTGCCGGTTGCGATCTCCAGCACCCGGTGACCGTATGCGACGTCCAGGGCCTGGAGCATGGTGAGCATCAGGCCCGGCGCTGTCGAGGAGGAGGTGGCCACGCCGTCGGTGAACTGCGTGGCCAGCGCGTCGTCCCTGTACGCGAGCGCGAGCCAGTCCGGGTCCTCGGGCGTCACGCGCCGCTGCTCGCCGTCGGCGAGGGCCCAGAACTCCGGTACGAACGGATGCCGCGGAACGCTTTCGAACACCTCCCGCCAAGCCGGTTCCGTCAGTTGCCCGTCGGCCTCCAGAGCGTCGGCCAGCGCCACGCGCAGCTCGGTGGCGCGCTCTTCCGTGTGCATGGTCATGGCCCTTCCCCGGAGAGTAGGTCGGCGATGTGCGCGGCGATGGGCAGGCCCGTCCGGTTCTGGATCCAGGACCACTCCCCGGACGGGTTGCACTCGAACATCACCCAGGCCCCGGCCGGGGTCACGGCGAAGTCGAACGCGCCGAAGTTGAGACGGAAGTGCTTCATCCACCCCAGCACGCCCGCACGCACGTCGTCCGGGACTGTGCACACGTCGTAGCTGAGCGAGTCATAGTCGCTGCGCCAGTCCACGCGGGCCGCGTCGCTGCCCGCGTGAATCTCGGCAGCGAATACCTCCTCCCCCACGACGGTCAGCCGCACCTCGTGGGCCTTGGGCACCCACTCCTGGAAGAGGTGCGCCGTCAAGGAGACGGTGTCGTCGATGTCGTCGGGGTCGATGAGGTGCGTGGGAACCCCGGCCCGGCGGCCGTCCGGATAGGCCAGCGGTCCGCCCATCAGGGGCTTGCAGATCACCTGCCCGCCCACCTCGCGACAGAACCTGCGGCCCGCCTCCGGGTCGGTGGTGACCAGGGAGCGGGGCGTGCGCAATCCGTGGGACGCCGCCACGGGAAGTTGTCCTTGCTTGTGCGAGGCGATGCCGTCGACGTCCGGTCGGTTGACCCACGTCGCCGGCAGCGCGTACAGCGTGCCAAGGAGGCCGGCAAGCGCCTGTTCATTCGCCCACGTGCGGTGGGGCTCCCGCAACTCCGCGGAGACGGTGGGAAGGCGGGGCCGCCTGTAGTAGACGGCCCGCACCTCCTCCAGCCGCACGGAGCGGTGCGCGTCGGCCAGGACACCCGCCCAGGGCGCTGCGGCGTGCTCGACGGACAGGCCCAGGGACGACGGGAAGTCACCCATGTCGAACCGCATCACCGGCACGCGCCGGAGCGCCAGCTCGTCGACCACCAGGTCCGCGGCGGGGTCCAGTTCCTTGGTGACGACCAGCACCGGGCCGCCGGAAAGACGCTGTGTCATCGCATCAGGTACGGGTCGGCAGTGTCGTCATTCCTGCTGTCCAGATTGGTGTTCGTGCAACTCCCGGCGAGGGTGGTGGACCGGCTCCACAGAGAGCCGGAGCCGTCGGTCAGTACGTTGACCTGCCGGACCGGGTCGTAGATGAAGGAGCCTTCCTCGAGGGTCACGGTGTACGGCGTGCGCTCGGCGCGGGCGCCGAACGGGACGACTGCTGTGGAGATGGGCATGTAAGCCTCCTTGGTTGTGGTGTTGCGCTCGGACGGATGTCCGCCTCGCCCACCTGGCAGAGGGGGCGAGGGTCTTGCGGGCCGCTCCTCCCGTCGAGGGCCCGTTCGGCCCGGTAGGAGCGGGTGGTGCACCGCCTCCTGCCGGTGTTCGCGTCTCCGGCAGGAGGAGGCTGCTCAGGCAGCGCTGTCGCCGCGGGCAGGCGTTGCACAGTCGGGTGTGCAGATCCAGAGCCGGAACAACCGGCCCTGGTACCGCACCTCGCCCCACACCCGGCCGGACACCCCGAGCCGACGGGTGCAGCGTGCACAGTCCATGGCCATCTGTTGCCGTGGGCTGAGCCGGCCGACGTGCGGCAGGCCGGCGGTGGTCCGCCCACTCACCGCTCGCCGCCCACTCACCGCTCGCCGCCCGCGCGCAGCTCGGCCCACACGCGTTTGCCGTCGGCCACCGGCTCACAACCCCAGTCGTGGGCCAGCCCCTCGACGAGGAGCAGACCGCGCCCGTGCTCGTCGTCCGGCGCGGGCGTGGCCGGGGTGGGCCTGACGCGTGACGCGTCGGTGACGACGATCCGCACGGACTCCTCGCCGGTCCGGGTGATCGAGACGCCGACCGTGTACGTGCCGGTGTGCTCCACCGCGTTGGCCACCAACTCGGAGACGATCTGCTTGGCGACCTCCACCAGTCGGGGCAGCCCCCAGGTGTTCAGCGTGAGCGCTATGTCCCGGCGCGCCTTGGCGGCGGCCTCCGGTGTCGGCGGGTAGCGCTCCTGGTAGCGCTGTGGTCCTGCGGATGCAGCGGTCATGGTCATCGGATGCGTCCCTCTGGGGTGCTCGCGTGCCGTACCCCCAACTAACCGCTGCACGGAGGCCGGTGTGCATGACGAACACGGGCCGTCGTGCTCACGCCGACCCTGACGAATTGACCGGCCCTTTCCTCACGCGGGTGTGCGTGCCGCGCCTACCGTGATCCCATGGCACGGAGCAGGAACCAGAGCCTCGCGGACTGGATGCACCATCACCAGGTCACGGCTGTCGAACTCGCCGAGTTGGTCAATGACGCCATGCAACAGCTCACGGGTCGGTGTGGCGCCGTCTCCGAACGCACCGTGTTCCGGTGGTTATCGGGGGAGAACCGATGGCCCCAGGACCGTCAGCGCCTCGCCCTGGAACACGTCACAGGGTGTCCCGCCACCCGCCTCGGTTTCGTCCCCAGAGGCCGAAGGCCGGCTCCCGCCCCGGCACCACAGGAGGTCTCCGTGCACCGCCGCGCCTTCATAACCGTCACAACCGGTACCGCTGTCGCCGTCACCACCTCCAACGCGGCTGCCACTCCTCAGCGAGCCCCGGTCCGTCCCACCGTGGGTCGGGCCGATGTCCAGCGCCTCCGCTCCCGTCTTGCCGAGCTCTACGAGCAGGACGACAGGAACGGCGGCGGTGCCGATCTCGAGGAACAGGCCAACATCGAAATCCGGCGCACACTGGGGCTCCAGCAGAACGGCAGCGCCACCGGCCGTGTCCGCAGCCGCCTCTATGCCCTCGCCGCTGCCTTCACAGCAACCGCCCTGTGGGCCGCCGTGGACTCCGGACGGCTCGACGACGCCCATCGCTACATGGAACAGGCCGTCACCCTTGCCGGCCTCTCCGCCGACGGCCAAGTCCAGCACCAGACCTGGCGATACGCCGCCATGCTCGCCGACCAGCGCGGCCGTCACACCGACGCCATCGCTGCCGCCGAGGCCGCCATGCTGACCGCGGCCCACCGACGGGACCCGCTGTACGCCTCCCTCAGCCACGCCCGCCTGGCGCTTGCGGCCGCAAGTGCCGGCGACCGCTCCCGAGCTCTGCGCGCCCTGGACAGGGCCGCCTCCGCCTACGATCGCGCCGACCTCGCCCAGCCGCGCCCGGTCTCCATGGACTTCTACACACACGGCGAACTCCACGGCCTGACCGGCATCACCCACTACCGCCTCGGCCAGGCCGACGAGGCCGAATTCCACGCCCACCAGTGCCTCGCCGCCCTCGGCGCCGACCAGCACCGCAATCGCGCCTACTACACGGCTCAGGCCGCACTCGCGCAGCTCGGCCAGGGCGATCTGGAACAGGCGACCGCCACGGCGGCCACGGTGATCCCCCCGCCCGGTACTGTGCCGACGAGCCGCGTTCCCCGGCTCCTCGGCACCTTCACTTCCGCCCTCAACATGAAAGCCCCCGGCGCAGTGATCACCCGCGAGTGGAACGAACGTGCCCGCGCTCTGTGACCCGAACGGCGAAGGAGGCCCCGTGACCGCGCACGCCAACACCATCGAACTCATCCGCTACGACCAGGAGGAGTTTGCCGACATTCGGCCCACTCTGGTCTCCCTGTACGCCGAGGTCTACGCCGATCAGCTCCCGGACCCGTTCTTCTCCGTCGAGCGGTTCGAGCAGCGTCTGGAGGGATACGCGTCGCGGCCCGGATGGGAAGCCGTCGTCGCCTACGACGGAGGTGAGGCGGCCGGGTACGCATTCGCCTCCACGCTCCCGGAGGGCTCCGCCTGGTGGGCGGGCATGCTCGAACCGCTGCCGGAGGAGCAGACCGCCGAGGACGGCCGGCGCACCCTCGCCCTGTTCGAGCTGATGGTGCGCCGGCCCTGGCGCGGCACGGGCATCGCCCGCCGTATCCATGAGGAGCTGTTGGCCGGCCGTCCGGAGGAGCGCGTCACGCTTCTGGTGGAGTCGAGCCACCCCAAGGTCAAGGGCCTGTACGAGAGCTGGGGATACCGCAACGTCGGTGACCAGCAGCCGTTTCCCGACGCCCCGGTCTACGCCACGATGATGCGCCCGCTGAGGGCAAGCTGAGTACGAGCGGCTCTCGGAACCCTCAACGGAAGGCCGCCGTGTCCTTCTCCGGTTCCCGGTGGTTCGGTCCGGCCGCGTAGGCCAGTGGAGGTGCTATCGCTTGGGCGTCCGCTCCCTCGCCGACCCATAGAGCGATGAACAGCGCGGCGGTCGCCTCGAGGAGTCCGGCGCGTTCGAGACCGCCGCCGGACACGGGCCGGCAGCCTGTGTTCCGCACCAGCTCGCGTACGCGCGCGAGGGCCGTCTCGTCGTCCCCGCACACCGGCACGGAGAGCGGCCGGCCGTCGAACACGGGCGGTCGCATGCGCCACACGTCCTCGTGGCAGAGGTTGAAGGCCTTGACCACGTGGGCTCCCGGTGCCGCCGCGGCGAGCCGCTGCGCGGCTGAGAGGCCGCCTTCCGTCAGCAGCCGGAAGCCCGGTCCGACCGGGTTGGAGCAGTCGAGGAGCACCTTGCCCTCCAGGGATGCGCGCAGATCACGTGCCACGTCCGCTCCCGCCCCGAAAGGCAGCGCGGCGAGCACCACTTCGTGACCGGCCTCCGCCGCCGCGCGCAGACCAGCGGGCTTCGCGCTGCCTCCGATGCGCGTCGCTAGCCGCTCCGCTTTGCGCACGTCCCGTCCGCCGATCGTCACCTCGTGCCCTGCCCGCACCCAGTGGGTGGCGAGCGCGTCGGCCATGTTGCCCGTGCCCAGTACGCCGATTCTCATCACGCGGTCCCTCTCCGTGCCTGCTTCGACCGTTCACACCGACGCTAGAAGGCCGTTCGGGCACCATTTGGTACGTGACGACCAACGCCTTCCTCGCCGACTGCCGCGCCCGCCTCGCCTTCGACCTGCTCTCCCATACGTGGAACGCCGTGGTGCTCCACTCGCTGCGTGACGGCCCGAGGCGCCCGGTCGAAATCCGGGAGCGGATCGGAGGCATCAGCTCCAAGGTCCTCACCGAGACGCTGCGACGGCTGCAGTTCAACGGACTCGTCGACCGGCTGGAACACTCCGGGCCCTCACGGGTCGAGTATCGGCTCAGCCCTCTGGGCCGCACTTTCCTGGCGCCCATCGAGGCCGTCGGCGCATGGGCCTTCGAACACGGCGACGAGGTCATGGCCGCCCAGGAAGCAGCGGAGGGCCCTTGAGACGGCACGCGCGCTGTCTCAAGGGCCCTCGTCCCAGCGTCAGTGGACCGGGAGCCGTCCGTCACCTCACGGCCACGGCACCTGCGGTGACTTGTAGTAGCCCATGCCCAGTGCGTCCCAGCGGGGGGCCTGGATGGCGAGGCGTTGGCGGTAGTTCTCCCAGTCGTGGGTGGTTGCCGGCGACCAGGCGAGTTCGGCGATGCCGGGCAGGCGGGGGAAGGCCATGAATTCCAGGTGGCCGGACTCGGACAGTGTCTCCGTCCACAGCGGTGCCTCGACGCCCCGTACCGCGGACTCCGGGACACCCGGCAGATACACGCCCGGGTCCCAGTCGTAGGAACGCTGGACCTCGACGTACCCGGCCCAGGACAGGCCGAGCGGGGTGTTCTTGTCGTACTTCATGTCGAGGTACGCCCGGTCGGCCGGGGAGAGGATCAGCCCGGTGCCGTTCCGCGCGGCCTCGGCGACCCGCTCCTTCTCCTCGGCGCTCGTGCGGTCCCGGCCCCAGTACTGGGCGAGCGCTCCCGGCGCCGGGTCCGCCGAGGTGAGCTGGTGCCAGCCGATGACGGTCTTGCCGTACTGCGCGACGATCGGCTGCACCCGCTTCATGAAGGCCACGAAGTCCTCGTGCGGGGTGGAGTGCGCCTCGTCACCGCCGATGTGGAGGTAGCGGCCGGGTGTGAGCGCGGCGATCTCGCGCACCACGTCGTCCACGAAGTCGTAGGTGATCTCCTTGCCGACGCACAGCGAGCTGAAGCCGACTTGGGTCCCGGTGTAGAGCGGGGGTGCCACGCCGTCGCAGTTCAGGTCGGCGTAGGAGGCGAGGGCCGCGTTGGTGTGGCCCGGCATGTCGATCTCGGGGACGACCTCGAGGTGACGGGAGGCGGCGTAGCGGACGATCTCCCGGTAGTCGGCCTTGGTGTAGTAGCCGCCGGGGCCGCCGCCGACCTCGGTGGAGCCCCCGTAGGTGGCCAGCCGCGGCCAGGAGTCGATGGCGATGCGCCAGCCCTGGTCGTCGCTGAGGTGCAGATGCAGCTTGTTGATCTTGTACAGGACGATCTGGTCGATGTAGCGCTTGACCTCGTCGACGGAGAAGAAGTGCCGGGAGACGTCGAGCATGGCGCCGCGCCAGCCGAAGCGAGGGGTGTCGGTGACGGTGCCGCCCGCCACCAGCCAGGGGCCGGGCTGTTCGGTGTCGTTCTCGACGGCCGCGGGGAGCAGCTGACGCAGGGTCTGCACGCCGTGGAAGAGCCCGGCGGGCGCGGCGGCGGTGAGGGTGACGCCCGAGGGGCCGCTGTGCAGCCGGTAGCCCTCGCTGCCGTAGGGGCCCTCGGCGATCCGCAGGCGGATGCCGCCCTTGCCGAGGTCGGTGACCGGCAGCGGGTAGCCGGTGGAGGGCCGCAGCACCTGCGCGAGGTACTCGCCGACCTGGCGGGCCTCACTGGAGCCGTCGACCCGGATCCGGGTCCCCTGGGTGATGCGGTACGGCGAACCGCCCGGCGCCACCGAGACGGGCGCCGGGATCACCTGGTCCAGCGGGACGGGGGTCGTGCCCCGGACGGGCCGGTCGCTCTGCGCCGGGGCCGCGCCCACCATGGCGGCCCCCGCCGCCACGACCAGCAGCAGGGATCCAAGCAGTCGGGTGGTACGGGGAGTCGTTCTGTGGTGCCGTCGTTGCCGTCTCACACGCGCTCCCTTCTCAACCTCGTGGCTCCGCGGGTGGAGCCGTGACTCAACTCCGGGGCCCGGCAAGGAAAGCCGGACCCGGTATAGACCACTCTCCCGCAGATCCGGTGAAACAATCCCCCCATGGCGGAAATCATCCAGAAGGACGGTACGTGGACGTTCGACGGGGAGGCCCTGCGACTGACTCCCGGACGGGACAAGAACATCGGTCTGCTGCGCAGGACCCTGGGTGAACTGGTGCTGCCCCTGCACGCGTTGGCGGGGATATCGTTCGAGCAGGGCAAGAAGGCGGGGCGGCTCAGGCTGCGGCTGCGGGACGGCGCCGACCCGCTGCTGCACGCGGCCGGCGGCCGGCTCACCGAGCCGCACGACCCCTACCAGCTGATCGTCGACTCCGACCGTTACGGCGTCGCCGAGTACTTCACGGAGGAGGTCCGCACCGCCCTGCTGCTGGACCAGGTCCCCTCCGACCCGGTCACCGAGTATCTGCTGCCCGGTCCGCCGGTGCCGCTGTCGGTGTCCGCCGGGGACGGGACGGTCGGCTTCGACGGCGAGCGGATCCGGCTGGAGTGGAACTGGAAGACGGAGGACGCCAAGGCCGCCGCCGGCACCCGCACCCTCGCGGTGACGGACCTCACGGGCGTGGAGTGGCAGCCGGCGGCCGGTCTGGAGAACGGGCACCTGCGCTTCCATGTGCGCAACGCCCCCACCAAGGCCCCGGCCAAGTACGACCCCAACTCCGTGGAGCTGTGGGGCTTCAAGAAGGACCCGCTCATGGCACTGGTCGCCGCCGCCGTCCAGGCCCGTCTGCCGCATCCCTCGGCCCCCGCCGACGACCGCCCGCAGGAGCCCGAGGCCGACCGGCAGCCCGCGCTCCTCCCGGCCGAGGACGACCACGACGCCCTGCTGCGCCGGCTGCGGGAGCTGGGCGAGCTGCATCGGTCCGGGGTGCTCACCGACGAGGAGTTCGCCCTGGCCAAACAGGCGATCCTCAAGCGCATGTAAGGTTCGCCACCATAGCCTGCCCGAAATCGGGCATGTTTCTTGCGAAACCGTCTCCGGTACCTCAGGATCATCGGGTGCACGACGAACTTGTTGATCATCTGACGCGGTCCACGCCCCTCAGCCGGGGCGAGGCACTGCGTGTGGTCCAGGACGTGCTCGCCTACTTCGACGAGACGACCGAGGAGTACGTCCGTCGCCGCCACCGCGAGCTCCAGGCCCAGGGCCTGGTGAACGCGACGATCTTCGAACGGATCGAGGCGGACCTCAGATACCGAGCGGTGGCGCCGCCGGAGCTCTCGCTCCGGCAGCTGCGCCGCATCGTCTACGGCTAGGAACTTACGTATGTGCGGAATCGTCGGATACATCGGCAGGCGTGAGGTCGCTCCCCTGCTGCTGGAGGGCCTCCAGCGCCTGGAGTACCGCGGCTACGACTCGGCGGGCATCGTCGTCACGTCCCCGAAGACGGCCGGCCTGAAGATGGTCAAGGCCAAGGGCCGGGTGCGCGACCTGGAGGCGAAGGTCCCGGCGCGCTTCAAGGGCACCACCGGCATAGCCCACACCCGCTGGGCCACCCACGGCGCCCCCTCCGACGTCAACGCCCACCCGCACCTGGACGCCGAGGGCAAGGTCGCCGTCGTCCACAACGGCATCATCGACAATGCCGCCGACCTGCGCCGCAAGCTGGAGGCCGACGGCGTCGAGTTCCTCTCCGAGACGGACACCGAGGTCCTCACCCACCTCATCGCCCGCTCGCAGGCGGAGAAGCTGGAGGACAAGGTCCGCGAGACCGTGCGCCTCATCGAGGGCACCTACGGCATCGCCGTCCTGCACGCCGACTTCCCGGACCGCATCGTCGTGGCCCGCAACGGCTCCCCGGTCGTCCTCGGCATCGGCGAGAAGGAGATGTTCGTCGCCTCCGACATCGCCGCGCTGGTCGCCCACACCCGCCAGATCGTGACGCTGGACGACGGCGAGATGGCGACGCTGAAGGCCGACGACTTCCGCACCTACACCACCGAGGGCACCCGTACGACCGCCGAGCCGACCACCGTGGAGTGGGAAGCGGCCTCGTACGACATGGGCGGCCATGACACGTACATGCACAAGGAGATCCACGAGCAGGCCGAGGCCGTGGACCGCGTGCTGCGCGGCCGGATCGACGACCGCTTCTCCACCGTGCACCTCGGCGGCCTCAACCTGGACGCCCGCGAGGCGCGCCGGATCCGCCGGGTGAAGATCCTCGGCTGCGGCACCTCGTACCACGCCGGCATGATCGGCGCGCAGATGATCGAGGAGCTCGCCCGCATCCCCGCCGACGCCGAGCCGGCCTCCGAGTTCCGTTACCGCAACGCGGTCGTGGACCCCGACACGCTGTACGTCGCGGTCTCCCAGTCCGGTGAGACGTACGACGTGCTGGCCGCCGTGCAGGAGCTGAAGCGCAAGGGCGCGCGGGTGCTGGGCGTGGTCAACGTCGTCGGCTCCGCGATCGCCCGCGAGGCGGACGGCGGCGTCTATGTGCACGCCGGCCCCGAGGTGTGCGTGGTGTCCACCAAGTGCTTCACCAACACCACGGTCGCCTTCGCCCTGCTCGCCCTGCACCTGGGCCGCACCCGTGACCTGTCGGTGCGCGACGGCAAGCGGATCATCGAGGGCCTGCGCCGCCTCCCCGCCCAGATCGCCGAGATCATGAAGCAGGAGGAGGAGATCAAGAAGCTGGCCCTGGAGTACGCCGAGGCCCGCTCGATGCTCTTCATCGGCCGCGTCCGGGGCTACCCGGTGGCCCGTGAGGCCTCCCTGAAGCTCAAGGAGGTCTCCTACATCCACGCCGAGGCCTACCCCGCCTCCGAGCTCAAGCACGGTCCGCTGGCCCTGATCGAGCCCGCCCTCCCCACGGTCGCGATCGTCCCGGACGACGACCTGCTGGAGAAGAACCGCGCGGCCCTGGAGGAGATCAAGGCCCGCAGCGGCCGGATCGTCGCGGTCGCCCACCAGGAGCAGGAGAAGGCCGACCACACGGTCGTCGTCCCCAAGAACGAGGACGAGCTGGACCCGATCCTGATGGGCATCCCCCTCCAACTCCTCGCCTACCACACGGCCCTGGCCCTGGGCAGGGACATCGACAAGCCCCGCAACCTCGCCAAGTCGGTGACGGTCGAGTAGGACGGCTCAGGGGCGCGGGGCTGTATCGATATGCGGCTCCGCCGCGTGAGCCCTACCAGCCCCCACGCGCCCGCACAGGCCGACGAAGACGAAACGGAACGGGCCCCCGCGTACTGCCACACAGCACGCGGGGGCCCGTCCCACAGCTCACGGAATGACAACCACCGGCCGCTGCGCCCGCTTCGCCAGCCTCCCCGCGACAGACCCGAAAAGCCGCCCCACGAGCCCGTGGGTGGAACCCACGACGATCGCGTCGGCTTCGTACTCCCGCCCCACCTCTTCGAGTTCATGGCAGATGTCCCCGCCACGCTCGACCAGGATCCAGGGCACCTCGGCAAGATAGTCCGCACAGGCCAGCTCGAGTCCGAGCACCTCCGTGCGGTGGTCCGGGACGTCCACGAAGACAGGGGGTTCGCAGCCCGCCCACACCGTGGTGGGCAGCCGGTTGGCGACGTGGACGATGATCAGGCCCGAACCGAAGCGCCGCGCCATGCCGATGGCGTACGCGAGGGCCCGCTCGCTCGACGTGGAGCCGTCGAAGCCGACCACCACCCCGTGCCGGAACGCGGGGTCGCAGGGATGACGTGACTCCTCCGCCGCCAGGGGTTCGGACGCCGTGGGATCGGCGACCGGCCGCTTGCGGTCCGCGGGTTCGAAGAATTCATGACCGGCCATGGCTGTCTCGGGGTGCTGATCCTTATATGGGGGACGACAGTGTGCGGCGGAGCTGTGTCCGGGAATGGTCTTCCCAACCCCATACCCCCAAGGGTACGGCGGCACGCCTCCTGAGCCCAGACCCGGCGCATTCCGGCAGGCGGGTTCCCCGGAGCATGCACGAGGGGCCGCCCGTCACGCAACGGTTGCTGCCCTGTACAGGTGGTTTGCGCGGGATTCACCGGACGGCAGGAGTGGGGGCCTTCCGGGTCGTCCGCCCCGGACCCGCAGTGACCCAGGAGCCGGCCGTGCGTTGAATCCCGTGAGCCACGTCACAGGGAGCACCTCATGTCCGGACCGGGTCCCACCCCCGAGCGGGACCGTACGGCACCGCCCTCCCGGGATCCGGTGACCGACGTGGTCCGCTGGGCGGCGTTCAGCTGTCTGCTCGTCCCGGTGGTCCTGGTGTGGTGCGGCTCCTCACTGGCGGGGGCCGCCGGTGCCGCGTTCGGTCTGGCGGCCGTCACCGGCCTCTGCCGGCTGCTGATGCGCCGTTCCCAGCGGCGTGCCGCACGGCCGCCGGAGGATGGCGGGGATACACCGGTCGGCTGACCGGTTTCCGCGCCCGCGCCCGTATCTTTTCAGCCAACTTCCGGCCGGTGTGCATCCCCTGCCGTGACCACCCCTCAACCCCCGTTCGACCTGCACGGAAAGGGACCAGCGGGCCCTGCGCACCCTACGTGGATTGGCCACTGCGACAAGGCGCACTTCCCTGCACGCCCCACGAGTGCAACGCTTCGTGATCGAATGCTTCACGCCAAGTTGCCAAGTCGACAATGTGCCGGGTGACGAACTGGCCACCCGGGCGCAACCGGACACAGTAGATTCGATCTTGACGTCGTACGGCGGGGGACTCGTGCAGGACCGAGGGGAAACGTGTTGGAGCGACAGACCCGAAGGGATCAGGGCGCCGCGACCACCGAGGGGGGCTTAGCAGTATGAGCCACGACTCCACTGCCGCGCCGGAAGCCGCGGCCCGGAAACTCTCCGGGCGACGCCGCAAGGAGATCGTCGCGGTGCTGCTGTTCAGCGGCGGCCCCATCTTCGAGAGTTCCATACCGCTGTCGGTGTTCGGGGTTGACCGCCAGGACGCCGGCGTACCGCGCTACCGCCTGCTGGTGTGCGGAGGCGAGGACGGACCGCTGCGGACCACAGGGGGCCTGGAACTCACCGCGCCACATGGCCTGGAGGCGATATCCCGGGCGGGCACCGTCGTCGTGCCGGCCTGGCGCTCGAGCGCCTCCCCGCCACCCGAGGAGGCGCTCGACGCACTGCGCCGGGCCCATGAGGAGGGCGCCCGCATCGTCGGGCTGTGCACCGGCGCCTTCGTCCTCGCGGCGGCGGGACTGCTGGACGGCCGGCCCGCGACCACCCACTGGATGTACGCCCCGACGCTGGCGAAGCGCTATCCGTCGGTGCACGTCGATCCGCGGGAACTCTTCGTGGACGACGGCGACGTGCTGACCTCGGCCGGCACCGCGGCGGGGATCGACCTGTGCCTGCACATCGTGCGCACGGACCACGGCAACGAGGCGGCCGGCGCGCTCGCCCGGCGCCTGGTGGTCCCGCCGCGCCGCAGCGGCGGTCAGGAGCGCTACCTCGACCGGTCTTTACCGGAGGAGATCGGCGCCGACCCGCTCGCCGAGGTCGTCGCCTGGGCGCTGGAGCACCTCCACGAGCAGTTCGACGTGGAGACGCTGGCGGCACGCGCGTACATGAGCCGTCGTACGTTCGACCGCCGGTTCCGCTCGCTGACCGGCAGCGCGCCGCTGCAGTGGCTGATCACGCAGCGGGTGCTCCAGGCGCAGCGGCTGCTGGAGACGTCGGACTACTCGGTGGACGAGGTCGCCGGCCGGTGCGGCTTCCGCTCGCCGGTCGCCCTGCGCGGCCACTTCCGGCGCCAGCTGGGCTCGTCCCCGGCCGCCTACCGGGCCGCGTACCGCGCGCGGCGTCCGCAGGCCGACCGGAACCAGGACGGCGACGCCGCTCCGGCCACCCAGGGCACCGTCCCGTCCGGCCCGCCGGGACACCCGGGGCACTCGATGACGCCCGCCCTGCACCCGGACACCCCGCTGCCGCACCAGTCCCGCCGCACGGCGGCGGCCGGCGCGCTGGGCCCGTCCCTGACGGCCTCGGCGCCGGGCGTACCGGGGCAGCGCGGCGCGCACTGAGGTGACACCGGCACGCGACGGGCCGGGGGCTCCGGCTCCCGGCCCGTCGCGTGCCGGTGCCCTGTGACGTTCACACCGACACGGTTGGTACGGTCGGCGGGGGTCCGCACGGCCTACCGAGCCGTAAGGTTAGACATATGAACGATCGCATGGTGTGGATCGACTGCGAGATGACCGGCCTCTCGCTGTCGGACGACGCGCTCATCGAAGTGGCCGCCCTCGTCACCGACTCCGAGCTGAATGTGCTCGGCGAGGGCGTGGACATCGTCATCCGCCCGCCGGAGCGGGCCCTGGAGACGATGCCGGAGGTGGTGCGGGAGATGCACACCGCGTCCGGGCTGCTCGCCGAGCTGGAGGGCGGCACGACGCTGGAGGACGCCGAGCAGCGGGTCCTCGACTATGTCCGCGAGTACGTCAAGGAGCCGGGCAAGGCCCCCCTGTGCGGCAACTCCGTCGGCACCGACCGCGGCTTCCTGCTGCGCGACATGCCGACCCTGGAGGACTACCTGCACTACCGCATCGTGGACGTGTCCAGCATCAAGGAGCTGGCCCGCCGCTGGTATCCGAGGGCGTACTTCAACAGCCCCGAGAAGAACGGCAACCACCGCGCCCTCGCCGACATCCGCGAGTCCATCGCGGAACTGCGCTACTACCGCGAGGCCGTGTTCGTACCGCAGCCGGGGCCCGACTCGGAGACCGCGAAGAAGATCGCCGGCAAGTACGTTCTGCCTGCCGAGTAGAGGCGCCGAGGGGCCGCGGAGGCGCCGGGGAAAAGCCGTGCGCGAGCATCCCTTCGGAGCATGTACACTTTTTCTCGGCCGGTCGGGGAAAGTCACAGACCTCAACCGACAAGGCCATGGTGGGTGTAGCTCAGCTGGTAGAGCACCTGGTTGTGGTCCAGGTGGTCGCGGGTTCAAGTCCCGTCACTCACCCTCACCGATCAGCCGGTGACCTCGTACGGAGGTCACCGGCTGAACTCGTTTCAGAAGCCGTGACGGCGCGGGGGCGGGGTCACTCACGACGAGGCGCGGCCCACCAGCTCCGTGGCCAGCACCATCTGGCGCCGGTCCAGGCCCCGGGAGGCGGGCGGGCGGCGGTCGGCCACCTCGGCGAGGAGGAGGTCGATCATCGCGCGGCCCATCTCCTCGATCGGCTGGCGCACGCTGGTCAGCGGCGGGTCCATGTGGCGGGCGATGGCGGAGTCGTCGTAGCCGACCAGCGCCACGTCGTCGGGGATACGGCGGCCCGCCTCGCGCAGGACCTGACGGGCACCCGCCGCGGTGACGTCGGAGGCGGCGAAGACGGCGTCCAGGTCCGGACGGCGTTCCAGCAGGGCCTCCATCGCGCGCCGGCCGCCCTCCTCGGAGAAGTCACCCGGCTCGATCAGCAGGTCGTCCACCTCGTGGCCGGCCTCCCGCAGGGCGTCCCGGTAGCCGTCTATGCGCCGCTGGGCACCGTAGACGTCGAGGCGGCCGGTGATGTGGGCGATGCTGCGCCGGCCCCGGCCGACGAGGTGCTCGACGGCCTGGCGGGCGCCCCCGTAGTTGTCGGAGTCCACCGAGGTCAGCGTCTCCGCCGCCGAGCGGGGGCCGCTGATCACCGCCGGGATCTCCAGCTGGGCCAGCATGTCGGGCAGCGGGTCGTCGGCGTGCACCGAGACCAGCAGGACGCCGTCCACGCGGTGGGCCGCCAGGTACTGGGCGAGCCGCTGCCGCTCCCGGTCATTGCCCGCGAAGATCAGCAGCAGCTGCATCTCGGTGTCGGAGAGCGCCGCGCCGACACCCCGGAGCATGTCGGAGAAGTACGGCTCGGCGAAGAACCGGGTCTCCGGCTCCGGAACGACCAGGGCGATGGCGTCCGTGCGATTGGCGGCCAGCGCGCGGGCGGCCGTGTTGGGGACGTACCCCAGCTCGGCGACCGCTGCCTCCACGGCGGCGCGGGTGGCGTCGCTCACCCGGGGCGATCCGTTGATCACCCGGGAGACCGTGCCGCGGCCGACACCGGCGCGCGCGGCCACCTCTTCGAGGGTGGGCCGGCCGCCGCTCCGGCCCCGCGCTCCGTGGCTTGCCATCGGCTCCGCCTTCCTTCGTGTGTCACGCCGGCCTGGAATGTAACAGCCCCTTCAGTGGCGCTGACCACCGCCGGAAGGCAGCGGGCGGAGTCCGTTGTTCCGTACGGGCGTGACCGCGGCGGCAAGTTAACAGGCAGATAACTGAACGCAGTTCGCCGCGTCTGTTCCCTTGACACCCCTGCCCGGACCCGGGACTCTTCAACACATCACTCGTGGGAGCGCTCCCACACTACCCGACCCATACACAACCCGCACGTTCCCCACCCGAGCCGCAACGCGCAGAATACGGTCCGACAACGCCGTCGGCCGGGGGGTCGGCACGTCAGGGCAACAGGAGGACGCAATGCGAGCACGTACCCTCCCCCTCTCCCGGCAGAGCTCGGGCGGGGGGAAGCCCATCGCCCGCAAGGCGCTGGCCATGGCGGCCGTGGTGTCGCTGGGCGCCGGGCTGCTGGCCGGCTGTGCCGACGACGGCGGAGACGACTCCGATTCCTCGTCGGGCGGCGGCGAGGGCAAGACGACGATCACCCTGGGTCTCTTCGGCACCATGGGCTTCAAGGAAGCCGGACTCTACGACGAGTACGAGAAGCTCAACCCCGACATCAACATCGAAGAGAACGTCGTCGAGCGGAACGAGAACTACTACCCCGCTCTGCTCAACCACCTCACCACCAACAGCGGTCTGCAGGACATCCAGGCCGTCGAAGTCGGCAACATCGCCGAGGTCGTCGCCACCCAGTCCGCCAAGCTGGAGGACCTCTCCAAGGCGCCGGGCGTGAACAAGGCCGACTGGCTCGAATGGAAGTGGCAGCAGGCCACCACCAAGGACGGCCAGACCATCGGCCTGGGCACCGACATCGGCCCGATGGCCATCTGCTACCGCAAGGACCTGTTCGAGAAGGCGGGCCTGCCCACCGACCGTGAAGAGGTCGGCAAGCTGTGGGCCGGCGACTGGGCCAAGCTGGTCGAAGTCGGCGAGCGGTACAAGAAGAAGGCCCCCAAGGGCACCACGTTCATGGACTCCCCCGGCGGTCTGCTCAACGCCATCCTGAGCAGCGAGGAGAAGCGCTTCTACGACGAGGACGGCAAGGTCATCTACAAGACCAACCCCGTCGTCAAGGACGCCTTCGACCTGGCCGCGAAGGCCGCCGAGGACGGACTGGTCGGCGCCCAGACGCAGTTCCAGCCCGCCTGGGACCAGACGATCGCCAACAACAAGTTCGCCGCGATCTCCTGCCCGCCGTGGATGCTCGGCTACATCAAGGGCAAGTCGCAGCCGGACGCCGCCGGCAAGTGGGACGTCGCGGTGCCGCCCAAGGCCGGCAACTGGGGCGGTTCGTTCCTGACCGTGCCCAAGAGCGGCAAGAACGTCGAAGAGGCGAAGAAGCTGGCGGCCTGGCTGACCGCACCGAAGCAGCAGACCAAGCTGTTCGAGGTCCAGGGCAGCTTCCCGAGCGCGCAGGCCGCGTACTCCAGCCAGGCGGTCACCGCGGCGAAGAACGACATGACCGGTGACGCCCCGATCGGCAGGATCTTCGCCGAGGCCGCCCAGCAGATCCCCGTCCAGATCATCGGCCCGAAGGACCAGATCATCGGACAGGGCCTGGGTGACAACGGCGTGATCCTGGTGGCCAAGGGCAAGTCGCCGGAGGAGGCCTGGGAGACGGCCACCAAGACCATCGACAACAACCTGGACAAGTGACCGGAATGGCCACCCCTCACGACACCGCCGCGCTCCCCGTCAAGGGGGGCGCGGCCCCGGGCCGTCCGGCCGGAGGCTCCCCGGCGGACAAGGACGAGCGGCGCCGGGCCAAGCTGTCCCGCCGCTGGCAGCGGGACGCGCGCTGGAGCCCGTACGCCTTCGTCTCGCCGTTCTTCCTGCTGTTCGCCGCCTTCGGCCTGTTCCCGCTGCTCTACACCGGCTGGGCCTCGCTGCACCAGGTGGAGCTGACCGCGCCGACCGACATGAACTGGGTCGGCCTGCGGAACTACACCCGGATCTTCGACGACGAGTTCTTCTGGAACGCGGCGCGGAACACGCTCACGATCGGCATCATCTCCACCGTTCCGCAGCTGATGATGGCGATGGGCATCGCCCACATCCTCAACTACAAGCTGCGCGGCTCGACCTTCTACCGGGTCGCGATGCTCGCGCCGTACGCCACCTCGATCGCCGCCGCCACCCTGGTGTTCGTGCTGCTCTTCGGGCGTGACTACGGCATGATCAACTGGGCGCTGGACTTCGCCGGGGTCGACCCGATCGCCTGGCAGGACGACAAGTGGGCCGGTCAGTTCGCCGTCTCGACGATCATCATCTGGCGCTGGACCGGCTACAACGCGCTGATCTATCTGGCCGCGATGCAGGCGATCCCGCAGGACCTGTACGAGTCGGCGGCGCTGGACGGCGCCAGCCGCTGGAGGCAGTTCATCCATGTGACGCTGCCCTCGCTGCGACCGACGATCCTGTTCACCGTCGTCGTCTCGACGATCGGCGCCAGCCAGGTCTTCGGCGAGCCGCTGCTGTTCGACCCCAACAAGAGCGCGTCCGGCGGCGGGGAGCACCAGTTCCAGACGCTCGGCCTGTATCTGTACGAGCAGGGCTGGGTGAACCAGCACCTGGGCCGTGCCTCGGCGATCGCCTGGGCGATGTTCGCGATCCTGATCGTCATCGGGATCATCAACCACGTCATCTCGCGCCGGCTGCGCGCCAGCAGTTAAGGAGTTGTGGCCGTGACGACGACTGTGACGCCCGCCGAGACACCGCCCGCAGAGCAGAAGCGCTCGCGTCTGCCGAAGTCCGCGCGGGCGGGCGGCACGCTGCACGGCGGTCCGATCGCGTACGCGATCCTGATCGTGTTCACCGCCGTGTCGCTCTTCCCCCTGGTCTGGACGGCGATCGCCGCCTCCCGGGACAACCAGCGCCTGGCGCAGACGCCGCCGCCGTTCTGGTTCGGCTCCAACCTGTTCAAGAACCTGGAGACCGCCTGGACCGACGCCAACCTCGGCGAGGCCTTCCTCAACACCACGATCGTGGCGGGCGTCTCCGCGGTGACCATCGTGGTGCTGTCGACGGTCGCCGGGTTCGCCTTCGCCAAGCTGCGCTTCAAGGGCCGCAACGCGCTGATGCTGCTGGTCATCGGCACGATGATGATCCCGCCGCAGCTCAGCATCATCCCGCTGTACATGATGGTCGCCAAGCTGGACTGGACCGACCAGCTGCAAGCGGTCATCTTCCCTTCGCTGGTGAGCGCGTTCGGCGTGTTCTTCATGCGGCAGTACCTGCTCCAGGCGCTGCCGGACGAGGTGATCGAGGCCGCCCGGGTCGACGGCGCGGGCAGCTGGCGCGTGGTGTGGCACGTGGTGTTCCCGGCCGCGCGGCCGGCGATGGCCGTGCTCGGCATGCTGATGTTCGTGCAGGCCTGGAACGACTTCCTGTGGCCGTTCCTGGTGCTCACCCAGACCGGTAACCCGACCGTGCAGGTCGCGGTCGCGGGCCTGGGACGCGGTTTCACCCCGGACCAGTCCTTGATCATGGCGGGTGCGCTGCTGGGCACGCTCCCCCTGCTGCTGGTCTTCGCGATCTTCGGCAAGCAGATCGTGGGCGGCATCATGCAGGGCGCCGTCAAGGGCTGACGCCCGTCCGTCTCCGTACCCTGGGGGCCGGGCCACCGCCGCCCCGGCCCCCACTCTCCCCTGTCTTCTCCCCGTCTTTCCGTACTCGTCGGTCTCTACGACCTCCAATGGGAGCGCTTCCATGTCTGACTCCGCAACGCCCGCGACCCCGGTGACCTTTCCTCCCGCCTTCCTCTGGGGCGCCGCGACCTCCGCGTACCAGATCGAGGGGGCGGTGCGGGAGGACGGACGTACCCCTTCCATCTGGGACACCTTCAGCCACACGCCGGGCAGGACGGCCGGCGGCGACCACGGTGACATCGCTGTCGACCACTACCACCGCTGGCGCGATGACGTGGCCCTGATGGCGGACCTGGGCCTGGGCGCCTACCGCTTCTCCGTCTCCTGGTCGCGGGTGCAGCCGACCGGCCGCGGCCCGGCGGTGCAGCGCGGCCTGGACTTCTACCGCCGGCTGGTCGACGAGCTGCTGGCGAAGGGCATCAAGCCGGCCGTCACCCTCTACCACTGGGACCTGCCGCAGGAACTGGAGGACGCGGGCGGCTGGCCGGAGCGGGACACCGCCTACCGCTTCGCGGAGTACGCGCGGATCGTGGGCGAGGCGCTCGGTGACCGCGTGGAGCAGTGGATCACGCTCAACGAGCCCTGGTGCAGCGCCTTCCTGGGCTACGCGTCCGGCGTGCACGCGCCCGGCCGCACCGACCCGGCGTCCGCCCTGAGGGCCGCCCACCACCTGAACGTGGCGCACGGTCTGGGCACCAAGGCGCTGCGCTCGGTGATGCCGACCCGCAACCAGGTGTCGCTCAGCCTCAACACCGGGGTGATCCGGCCCCTTTCGCCGAACGACCCGGCGGACGTTGCGGCGGCACGCAAGATCGACGACCTCTCGGGCGGCGTCTTCCACGGCCCGATCCTGCACGGCGCCTACCCGGAGACCCTGCTGGAGGCGACCTCCTCACTCACGGACTGGTCCTGCGTCGAGGACGGCGACCTGGACCTGATCCACCAGCCGCTGGACGCACTCGGCCTCAACTACTACACGCCCACGCTGGTGTCGGCGGCCGACCCGAACGCCAAGGGCCCGCGCGCCGACGGCCACGGGGCGAGCGTGCACTCGCCGTGGCCCGCCGCGGACGACGTCGCCTTCCACCAGTCGCCGGGCGAGCAGACCGAGATGGGCTGGTCCGTCGACCCGACCGGCCTGCACGAGCTGCTCATGCGCTACCACCGCGAGGCGCCCGGGCTGCCCCTGTACATCACCGAGAACGGCGCCGCCTACGACGACAAGCCGGACGCCGACGGCAAGGTCCACGACCCCGAGCGCGTCGCCTACCTGCACAGCCACCTCTCGGCGGTCCGCCAGGCCATCACGGACGGCGCGGACGTACGCGGCTACTTCCTGTGGTCCCTGCTGGACAACTTCGAGTGGGCGTACGGCTACGAAAAGCGCTTCGGCGCGGTCTACGTCGACTACACCACCCAGCAACGCACACCAAAGTCCAGCGCCCTGTGGTACGCGCGTGCGGCGAAGTCGGGGGTGCTCCCGGACCCCGAGGACATCTGACCTGTCTGTGCGGAGGGGCTGATGTATCAGCCCCTCCGCACAATCCAGCCCCTCCGGCGTTTGAGGAGCGGGGGTCCGGGGGCGGCGCCCCCGATTCAGTCAGCCCCTCCGGCGTTTGAGGAGCGGGGGCCCGGGGGCAGCGCCCCCGGGGGACGGGACGGGAAGGGGCGGCGGGGGCGAAAAAAGCGCCGAGGCACGCCCGCGGAAGTCCGCAACCGGTGGGCGTGCGAGTGCCCCGGCCGGGTGGGGGGAAAGAAACCGGCCGGGGCACGCACTCCCCGTTGTTCAGCGATGGCTTGTTGGCCGCGCCGCTCAGTTGTACGCGGCGAACGCCTTCGAGAAGGCGAACTTCCCCTGAAGAATCGAGCTGCACGTAGCGTCGGCGGCCGGCCTGGCACCCCCAGCACACTGCTGGTCCCGCGTGCCCGACCACATGGACAGCCACCCCAGCCCCTTGGACTTGGCAAAGTTCACCAACTGGGTAGCGTCCTCAACCTTGAAGATCTCGGTGACCACGTCATTGACCCCGATCATCGGGGTGACGGCAACCGTCTTCCAGGCCTGACTGTCGCTCAGCCCAAGCACGCCCTTGATCTGGGCCTGCGTAGCGGTCGCGGCCTGCTCGGCATAGGTACCCATGTCATCGCTGTAGGCGGGCCCGTAGTCCATGGCCATGATGTTGACCGCGTCGATCCGCACGCCGTTCTTCTTCGCGTCCGCGAGAAGGCTGACCCCGTCCTGGGTCAGACCTTCCGGCATCACCGGAAGGGTGAAGGAGACATCCAGGTCCGGGTGAGCCTTCTGCAGCTTGGCGATCGCCTGGGCCCGCCGGGTGTTGGCCGCTGCGTTAGGCAGCGCACCGCCCTCGACATCGAAGTCGACCTTGGTGAGCTTGTACGTGTCGACGACCTTGGTGTAGGCGGCCGCGAGCGCATCGACCGAGTCGCACGTGGTGCCCAGCTCCGAGCCGGCCGCACCGCCGAAGGAGACGCGGACGTCGCCGCCCTTGGCGCGCAGCGCGCCGATCTGTCCGGCCACGGCGTTGCCACCGAGGTCGCTGACGCCGCCCCACTTGGGGGTGCAGCCGCCGCCGTCGGTGATGAAGGCGAGGTTGTAGTTCGTCACGCCGGTCGCCTCGGCACTCGCCACCAGGTCGAAGGCGGGGAAGAGGGAGGTATCGACATACGGCGCGAACCCGGCGTTGGTACGAGTGCCGGTGCCGGTCTCGGCGGTCGGCGCCTCGGTCCGGGTCGGCTCCTCGGTGGGCGTCGGCTGGCTGGTAGCTGTGGGCGCATCAGTGGGACGCCCACTGGGCTCCGGCGTAGCCGCACTGTCCGTCCCGCACGCGGCCCCGTCGACCAAACACCCACTCGGTTCACCCGTGCCCTTCGCGACGAAGCCAACGGTGACGGACTCACCGGCCGCCAGCCCGTCGGTGTCCCACTTGGCGGGCCGCACGGTGACATGCCGCCCGCTCACACTGGACTCCGCGTTCCACAGCGAGCCGAGTTCAGTCCCGGCAGGCAGGTCGAACTCCAGTTTCCAGTCCTGATCCCGCTCGCCGCTGTTGTTCGTCACCACGTACTGGGCGGAGTAGCCGGTCGACCACTCGCTGGTCTTCGTGTACGCCGCGCCGACGCCGGCCGCCTGGGCGGTGCTGGTGAACAGGAACGCGCCGCCGCCCGCCACGGCCGTCGCGACCACCGCGCCGATCGCCTTGTTCCTGCCGCTGATCCTGCGCCGGTGGGTGCTCATCGCGTGCCTGCCTTCGTTGCCGTTCGTGGGGTGTGCGGCAGCACGCTAGCGATCCGGATTCGGACAAAGTTCCGTTTCCGGAAGGCGGTCGGTGATCTTAGGGCGCGCTTAAGGAAGGGATCGGGACCGTTTAAAGGACGCGCCCTTGCCGCCCGGTCTGCGCCGTCGTACGGCCCCGCGGTGCCCGCGTCCGCGGGGTGCGCGCTCGCGTCCGTCGAGCTGGATCCAGATCCGCACCTCCGTTCCGCCGAGCACCGACGGTCCGATCCGTACGTCCCCTCCGGTGCCCTCCGCGAGTCGGCGCACGATGTCCAGGCCGAGCCCGGTGGAGCCGTCGCTGCCGGAGCCCCGGCCGCGGGCCATCGCCGCCTCGGGGTCGGCTATGCCGGGGCCCGCGTCGGAGACGAGCACGATCACCGCGTCCTCGCCGTTGTGCACGTCGACCGCGAACGCGGTGCCCTCGGCGGTGTGCCGGAAGACGTTGCCGAGCAGCGCGTCGAGGGCGGCGGCCAGATCGGCGCGGGCCACGGGTATGCGCACCGGCCGGTCCGCGCCGGCCATCCGCCATTTGCGGCCCTCGTCCTCGGCGAGCGCCGACCAGAACGCCATGCGTTCCCGCACCACTTCGGCCGCGTCGCAGCCGGCGCCGGGACCGGCGGCGGCCGTCTGCGGCTTGGCGTCCCGGGCGGTGCGGATGATGGTGTCCACCTCGCGCTCCAGTTGCTCGACCGCCGCCCGGGTCTGCTCGGCCGCCGGACCGTCGCCGAGGGAGGCGGCGTTGAGCCGCAGCACGGTCAGCGGCGTACGCAGCCGGTGGGACAGGTCGGCGGCCAGCTCCCGCTCGTTGGCCAGGAGTTGCACCACCTGATCCGCCATGGAGTTGAACGCCACGGCCGCCAGCCGCAGTTCGGTCGGCCCTTCCTCCCGGACCCGGGCGCCGAGCTTGCCCTCCCCGAGCTCATGCGCCCCTTCGACCAGCCGCTGCGCGGGGCGCACCATCCGTACCCCCAGCCGGTCGGCGACCGCGACCGAGCCGAAAATCAGCGCCACGCCGACCCCGGCGAGCACCGCCCAGGCCGTGCCGACGCCGTTGGTGACCTCGGACTCGGGGACGAACACCTCCACCACGGCGATCTCGCCGGTGCTCAGCGCCACCGGCTGGAGCAGCGTCGAACCGCCGGACACGGGGGAGGTGGAGGCGCGCCCCAGTTTCCGCACCGCCGCGATGTCCTCCTCGGAGGCCCGCCGCTCGCCGAGGTCGAGGGCCTCGCTGCCCTCGCTCGCCGGGATGTGCACGGCCATCGCGGCGTCGGAACCGGCGGATGCGACGACGCGTTCGAGCTGGTCGCGGTCGGTGGTGATGGACAGGGCGGGGGCGACGGCGGCCGCCTCGCGCTCGGCGCTGGAGAAGGCGCGGTCGCGGGCCATCTCCCGGATGACCAGACCGAGCGGCACCGCGAAGGCGACGACGACCATCGTGGTCACCGCCAGCGACACCTTCACGAGGGCCCACCTCATCGCGGCGGCTCCGCTCCGGGCAGGTGCGCGGCGGGCGGCTCCAGTTTCACGCCGACGCCCCGCAGGGTGTGCAGATACCGCGGCCGGGCGGCCGTCTCCCCCAGCTTCCGGCGCAGCCAGGACAGATGGACGTCGATGGTCTGGTCGTCGCCGTAGGACTGCTGCCACACCTCGGCGAGCAGTTCCTTGCGGGGGACGACCACGCCGGGCCGCCCGGCGAGGAAGGCGAGCAGATCGAACTCGCGCCGCGTCAGATCGAGCCGTACGCCGTCCAGTTCGGCCTGGCGGCGCAGCGGATCGACGGTGAGCCCGCCGACCCTGATCACGGGCGAGGGCGCGGCCTCGCCGCCGCCGGAGCGGGCCCGGCGCAGCACGGCCGCCATCCGGGCCGACAGGTGCTCCACCGAGAAGGGCTTGGTCAGGTAGTCGTCCGCGCCGGCGTTGAGCAGCCGCACGACCTCCGCCTCATCGTCCCGGGCGGTGGCGACGATCACGGGGACGTCGGTGATGCCGCGCAGCATCTTCAGGGCCTCGGAGCCGTCGAGATCGGGCAGTCCGAGGTCCAGTACGACGACGTCGAAGCGGAAATGAGCGACCTCGCGCAGCGCCTCCAGCGCCGTACCCACGCTGCGCACGGTGTGCGAGGCGTCGGTCAACTGCCGGATCAGCGCCGAGCGTACGAACTGGTCGTCCTCGACCACGAGAACACTTGCCATGGGCGGCACCGTACGCCATGCCGACAGGCCTCGCCGGGGCCTGTGGACAACTCCGAATACCTCCGCGGGCGCGACACCGGTGGGGCGCGTGGGGCACTATGGGCCGACGATGCGCAGAGGATTCGTACACGTACTGGCCTGGCTGCTCGCCACGGGCGCGGCGGTCACGCTGTCGTGGTGGGGCGTCAGCACCGTGATGGAGGGCACCGCGTACGACCCGCCCCGGGCCCTGCCGATCGCGGCGGCGGAGGAACAGTCGCAGGCGCGGGCGTCGTCGACGCAGCGGCCGTCCGCGAGGCCCTCGAAGGACGCCGAGAAGTCGCGGAAGCCGTCGGACGGGCGCGACAACACGACCCGGAAACCGGATCCGAAGCCGTCCCGCAGCAGTTCGCCCCCGGCGTCCCCCGCCTCTTCCCCTCCTGCCGCCTCGGGCGAGGTGAAGGCCTATGACACCAAGGGCGGCCGGGCGGTCTTCGACCTCGGCGATGCGTCCGCCTCGCTGGTGTCGGCGACCCCGGGGGCCGGCTGGTCCATGCAGGTGTGGAAGACGGAGTCGTGGATCCGGGTCGAGTTCACCTCGGGCGCGGACCGGGTGTCGGTGTTCTGCACCTGGCACGACGGCCCGCCAAGGGTGGAGACCGGCACGTACTGAGCGGCAGCCGTCGCCGGGTTCAGCGGTAATCAGTGGAAGAGGGACTCGGGCGGCGCCGGTGAGGCGACCGCGGCGAGGTCCGTGACGGGGGCGGCCCCGCCGGTGAAGTCGAGGAGGTCCCTGCCGTGCTGGACCCGGCCCGGGTGCGGGTCGGAGGCGGCCCGCCGGGTCAGCTCGGCGATCGGCAGGGGCGCGTCGGAGGCGACCAGGACCGCGTTGCCGAAGCGTTTGCCGCGCAGCACCGCGGGATCGGCGATCAGCGCGAGTTCGGCGAACCGGGCGGCGGCGGTGGCGATCTGACCGCGCAGATGCGCGAGCGGCGGCCCGTCGGCGAGGTTGGCGGCGTAGACCCCGCCGGGGGCGAGGGCCCTGCGGACGTCGTCGAGGAACTCGGTCGAGGTCAGATGGGCCGGGGTGCGGCCCCCGCTGAAGACATCGGCGACGACGAGACCGGCCCAGCCGTCCGGCACCTTGGCGAGCCCTTCCCGGGCGTCCACGGAACGCACCCGGATCCGGGCCCTGGTGTCCAGGGGCAGCTCCCGCCGGACCAGTTGCACCAGGGCCGCGTCCCGTTCGACGACCTGCTGGGTGGAGCGGGGGCGGGTGGCCGCGACGTACCGGGCCAGGGTGAAGGCACCCCCGCCGAGGTGCACGGCCCGCAGGGGCTTGCCGGGCGGGGCGGCAAGATCGACGACATGCCCGAACCGGCGCTGGTACTCGAAGGACAGGTACGTCGGGTCGTCCAGGTCGACGTGCGACTGCGGGGCCCCGTCAATCAGCAGCGTCCACGCCCGCGCACGATCCCGGTCGGGAACAAGCCGGGCAAGCCCACCGTCGACGTCCTCGGCGACGCCTTCCACGCCGCCGCTCCGTCCACGTCCACCGCTCCTGCCCCTGCCCATACCGCCATTGTCCCAGGCACGGCCGGGCCGACCGCTCCCCGGCCCTTCCGGGGTTTCGGAGCCCGCGCAGAAGTGGCGGGCGGCGCGGAAGAACCCACGCGGGGGTGGCAGGCGGTGTGAAGCCTGCGCAGGACTGGCACGCGGCGCGGAACCCGCGTGGTACTGGCACGCGGCACGAAGCTCGCGCAGGACTCGCACACGGCGCGGAACCCGAACAGGAGTGGCGGGCGATGCGAAGCCCGCGCAGGACGGGCAGGCGGCGCGAAGCCCGCGCGGGATTCGCACGCCGCGCGGACCCCGCGCAAGAGTGGCGGGCCCGCGCGGGGGTCAGCTGCAGCCGTCCGCCGCCTCGATCAACCGCTGGGCCTCGCCGAGTGCCTCGCGCAGGACGGCGGGGTCCGTTGCCAGATCTGCCTCTCCGGGCGGCAGCAGCCAGTCCGAGCCCTCCACCGGCGGCTCGGGGGTCAGCCGCAGTCCGCGGCCGTCGGTCTCCATGCAGATGCTGCCCGGTACATCCCAGGCGGCGGCCGTCCCCCGCGGCACCACGAAGCCGAGCGTGGCGCCGCCGTCGTCGTGCAGCACCGGGCCCACCGCGTCGCCGGCTCCGCGCCGCAGGATGTCGACCGCCTCCAGGCCCTGCCGCGCGGGCACCGTGACCACGTCACAGTCCGTACACGGCACTTCTTCCGTACACGGCAGTTCTAATGGATCGTCGTTCCGGCTGGTCGTCATCATCCCGGCCTCCACCACACGAGTCCCTGTTGAAACGAGCGGGTCGGGAGACGGGCGGGCTCCCGGTCCGCAGAGTTCAACGAGCCGGGCTGTCAACGGCTACGGCGGAAGTACGCCGTAAAGGATGGCACTTCATGGCAGATCACGTATGACATATCCGGTTTGTAGCCAAACTGCGCGTGGTGACTCCGTCACAGCAGGTACGTTCATGCCCGCCGGAAACAGGGCGGCACAGGGACAACTCGCCCCGTTCCGGCATGGTTCGACGGTTCGCAGAGAGGACCCGGCCATGGCGTCGTCAACGGTGCCCTCGTCCACGCCCCCTCGGCCACCGCGGCCGAATCTCGTCTTCCGGCAACTGCGCGGAGCGCGCTCACCGGCCGAGTTCGCCGCGGCGGTACGGCGGGCCGCCCGCGAGATCGGTGAGCGGGTCAGTTGTGACGCGCGGTATGTGCACCGGGTGGAAGCGGGCGAGATCCGCTGCCCCAACTACGCCTATGAACGGGTGTTCCTGCATATGTTTCCCGGCCGCACGCTGACCGACCTGGGCTTCGCGCCCCGCTCGTCGGTCCGCGGGCGCCGGGCACGGGCCGCGGGGGACGCACCACCGGCCCGAACCGGCAACCCGGCGAACGCCACGAGTGAGAACAGCGGGGCGGATGAGCCGTATGAGACGCAGGACAGGTACGACCCTTACGACCCGCACGACCACGAGGAGAGCGACGTGCTGCGTCGCGCATTCATGACCGGCGGGGGCGCCACGGTGGCCGCCGCCTCACTGAGCCCCTACGGGTTCGCCTCCGACGCCTCGGCGGCGCAGCGCGCCGTGCGCCGCGCGGGGGCGAGTGACGCGGGCGCCCTGGAGGAGGCCGTCCGCCGGATCCGGCTGCTGGACGACCGGCACGGGGCGGACGGGCTCTACCGCCGCGCGGCAGCGCCCCTGCGTGCCGCGTACGCGCTGCTGGACGCGGGGACGACCCGGCAACGGACCGCGGACCGGCTGTACTCGGGCGCCGGGGAACTGGCCATCTCGGTGGGCTGGCTGGCGCACGACTCGGGCCGTTTCGACGACGCGCGCTCGCACTACGCGGAGGCACTGGCGACCGCGCGGGTGACCGGGGATCCGGGGCTGGAGGCGCACGCCTTCTGCAATACGGCGTTCCTCGCGCGGGACGCGGGCAGGCCCCGGGAGGCGGTGCGGGCGGCGCAGGCGGCGCAGCGGGTGGCGCGGCCGCTGGGCTCACTCCGGCTGATGTCGCTGCTGGCACTGCGCGAGGCGGGCGGCTGGGCGGGGCTGGCCGACCGCGCGGGGTGCGAGCAGGCGCTGGCCCGCGCGGGGGCGTACTTCGAGCGCGGGCCCTCGGAGGCGGACCCCGAGTGGATGAGCTTCTACGGGGAGGCGGAGCTGGAGGGCCTGGAGGCCCAGTGCTGGTCGACACTGGGCGACTGGCCGCGGGCGGCGCGGCACGCGCGGCGCGCGGCGGAACTGCAGGATCCGCACTTCACGCGCAACATCGCGCTGTATACGGCGGAGCTGGCCGACGACCTGGCCCGCGGCGGCCGCCCGGACGAGGCGGCCGCGGCCGGCATGCGCGTGCTCGACCTGCTGAACGAGGTCCAGTCCTCCCGGGTCCGCACGATGCTGGCCGGCACATCCCGCGTCCTCCTCCCCCACCGCCGAGCCTCAGACGTCTCAGCCTTCCTGGACCGCCACGCATCACTGCCGCGAGCGGTCTGAGCGTAACTGCGGGCAGTCGTGCCTCCCCCAGTGCCTTAAAGGCCTGGGAGGTACCCCCAGGGCGGCACGGGTGGGCGATGGGGGTCCCCCCGCTCGAGCGAAGCCGAGAGTGGGGGAGGCACCCCGCAAACGCAGGGCTGCGCACTACCGGCACCCGGTGAACACCGGCCCGGCGTCACACAGCCAAGTGCCCCTGCTCATTCCAAGACTCGATCGCCGGCTCACCGTAGGCCCACCCCAGCACAGACAGCGACGTCGGGTTCCTTGTCGTGGGCAACCCGGTGGGAGATCTTTGCGTCTATCCGGGCCGAGGGCGTCTCACGGGGGACGCGCACACACCGTAGAGTGACTGGCCGCCGACAAGCGGCGCGCGAGGACGAAGGGGGAGCGATCGGATGCCGCACACCGAGACACCGGGCACCGAGGCGGTCCCGGCGACCCGGCTGCGCTGGTGGCGGGAGCTGCCGCTCATCCTCCTGGTGTACGCCTGCTACTCGGCGGGGCGGCTGGTCGTCCGGGGTGACGTCGCCGACGCCGTCGACCACGGCCTGGCGATTCTGCGCATAGAGAAGGCGCTGTTCCTCAACGCCGAGCACCCGCTGAACCGTCTCTTCACCGGGGAACCGTGGATAGGCATACCCGCCGACTTCTGGTACGCGTCGCTGCACTACCTGGTGACCCCGGCGATCCTCGTCTGGCTGTTCCGGTCCCGCGCGGTGCGCTACCGCGCGGAGCGCACCTGGCTGATGGCGTCGACGTTCATCGGCCTGATCGGTTTCACCCTGCTGCCCACCTGCCCGCCCCGGCTGCTCGACGCGAGCCACGGTTTCGTGGACACGATGGCGTACTACAGCGCGTGGGGCTGGTGGGGCGGCGAGGCCAGCGCCCCGCGCGGGCTCGGCGGCATGACCAACCAGTACGCGGCGATGCCGAGTCTGCATGTGGGCTGGGCGCTGTGGTGCGGCGTCATGCTGTGGAAGTACGGCCGCACGCGCTGGACGAAGACGGCCGCGGTCGTCTACCCGCTGGTGACCACGCTCGTGGTGATGGGCACCGCCAACCACTACTTCCTCGACGCGGCCGCGGGCGCCGCCGTCATGGGTGCGGGCCTGCTGCTGGCCCCCCATGTGATGCGGTACGCCGACCTGGCGAAGGCCCGGTTCCTGCCCCGCCCCGCCCCCGTCGCATCGGACGCGTCCGACACGCGTTCCCCGATTGTCAGTGCCGGATGCCAGACTTCCGCGGGTGAGCGAATTCCACGGCAGCGGCATCCCGAGTCGCGGTACGGACCAGAAGCCGAACCGGGTGCCTCCCCCTCGGAGGCGGGAGAAAGCGCTCCGGCACCGGCTCGCTGAGCTGCGCGGCCCGGAGATCCCGGCCAAGGCGCTGGACGCGCGCGCCCTGGCCGCCCTCGCCGCCAACCCGGGCTGCAGACGGCGCGCCATCCTCGACGGCGCCGGGGTGAACAAGGCGGCGCTGGCGAGCGCGCTGGGCTCCCCGTCGGTCTTCGGCCAGTCGCAGTTCGCGTTCGTCCGGGGCAACGCGTTCGAGGCGAAGGTCAAGGCCGACGGCGGTACGGAGCTGCTGCGCCTCGCCCACGAGAAGCTGGACCGCGCGGCCGAACCGCCCGCCGGCGCGCTCGTGCCCGATCTGACCGCACAGGGCCCCCAGGGCCGCACCGCCCGTACGGAGCTGGCGCTGCGCGAGGCCGCCGAGGCGCCCGGCACCTGGACGCTGCTCGACCACCCGATGCTCGCCCTGGACGTCGCGGGCTCCCCCGCCTTCCTGGAGCCGGACGCGGTGGTGGTGCACCCGGACGGCAGCTGGACCGTCGTGGAGATCAAGTCCTTCCCGATGCTGGACGGCGCCGCGGACCCGGCGAAGGTCGGCGCGGCGGCGCGCCAGGCGGCGGTGTACGTCCTGGCCCTGGAACAGGTCGCCGCCCGGCTCGACCCGGCCCCGCGCGTGCGCCACCGCGTCCTGCTCGTATGCCCCAAGGACTTCTCCAACCTGCCGACCGCGTCCGCCGTGGACGTGCGCAAGCAGCGCGCGGTGACCGCCCGGCAGCTGACGCGGCTCACCCGTATCGAGGAGATCGCCGACGCGCTCCCCGAGGGCACGTGCTTCTCGCCGGAGCTGCCCGCCGAACGGCTGACGGAGGCCGTCGAGTCGGTCCCCGCGACGTATGCGCCCGAATGCCTGTCCGCGTGCGAGCTGGCCTTCCACTGCCGGGACCGCTCCCGCGCGGCCGGCGCGGTGACCTCTCTGGGCCGTCCGGTGCGGGCGGAGCTGGGCGGTCTGACGACGGTCGAGGACGTGCTGGCGGCGGCGCGCGGGGAAGCCGGTGACCCGGACGACCCGGCGGTTGCGGCACTGCGCAGGGCGGCGGCCCTGCGCGCGGAGGCACTGGCCACGACCACTGCACGGGAGGTGGCCCCTTGTCCCTGATCGCCACCCTCGCCCGCCTCGAGGCCGTCAGCACCGGCCGAGCCCAGCCCGCCGCCACCGTCCGGCACCGGCACCTCTCCGACCGCCCTCTCGTCTTCGTCCCGCTCATCACCGCCGGTGAGGCGGGCGCCCCGCTCGGCGCACTGGTGGGCACGGACCGGGACGCCCCCCGCCTCCTGGTCGTCCCGCAGCCGCGCGACCGCGAGCTGCGGTTCGCGTTCCTGGCCGAGCTGGCCGACGTGGTGCTGCCGTACGTCGACGGCTTCTCGGACGCCGTGGAGGCCGCCGAGCGCTCCGAGACCGACCCGGAGACCGGCAAGCGGGTCAAGGTCGAGGTCGAGCTGTGCGCGGACGCGCCGCAGCTGATCGTGCCGAGCCGGGCCGGCATCGACCTCGTACGGCTGCTCGGACGCTCGATACGCTTCCGGCGCACGGCGGAGCAGGACCCGGAGGCTCCCTTCCCGGCCCCGCCCCGGGTGCCGCTGCTCGGCCGGTGGCTGACGCACTTCGGCGAGCGGGCCCGCGTCCCGGGCTCCTCCCTCCTCCTCGCCATGACGGACGTCCTGGGCCGGCACTGGGCGACGGGCCAGTCCACGCTGGAGGACCAGCACTTGGGCGCGCTGCTCGCGTGGATCGCCCCGCCCGAGGGCCGCTCGGGCGCCGAGGCCGCGCAGGAGGCGGAGCTCGCGCGGGACGCGGACGGCCAGCTGTTGTGCCCGCCCGCGGGCCCGGCGACCGACCCGGCCTTCGACAACAAGCTCCTCGCCCCGGCCATCGAGCGCTACGACCGCGCTCGTACGGCGCTGGCGGCGGCGGAGGACGGCCTGGAGGCCGACGACCGCCTGGCCTCCCTGACGAGAGCCGAACGAGAAATCCGCGCGCTGGTGGAAAGCCGCACCCTGCCCACATGGAAGGCGGTGTGGCAAGGCCTCGACCTCCTCCGGCAACTCCCCGAGGGCGCGCGCGTCGAGGAACGCTGGACACGCGACCGCTGGTCCTTCACCGGCCACCGCGACCGTGTCGTGTCCGGCGAACCGCCCCAGCCCCGCCGCGACGACGCGGTCACCGCCGCGAACAAGCTCGCCGCGCGCGAGCGCGAACAGTCCCGTCTGGAAGCACAGGAAGCCCTCGACGACCCGCTGGTGATGGCGGCGCGGCGGCTGTCCGGGGAGGCGTTCGCGGGCGAGGTGGTCGACGTGGTGATGGCGTACAGCGAGAGCAAGCGCCCGAGCCCGCGCCCGCTGGTCACGGTCCGCACGGACGACAGCCCCTATCTCGGCGAGCGCGTGAAGGCATACCGCTCACTGGCCGGAAAGCCGCAGACGGCGGAGTTCGTCGGATACGCCGACGGGCCGGAGGGCGGTCTGCTGATCCTGCGCGTGATGGACAAGATGGGCCGTGGCAAGGAACCGGAAGAGGGATCGGTCCCCGAGAAGGGCGACCACGTCTGCTTCACCCTCTTCGAGCACGAGCCGCGCGGTGGAGCGAAACTCCCCGACCCGGAGGAGACCCCGTGGACCCACGGCGGTCCGCCCGGCGAGGAGGCCGTACCGGAGCCCGCCGACCAGGTGACCGAGGAGGACATCCTGTGACCGCCCCTGCCCAGGAGACGGCGCTGCACCCGGGAGCTGCGGCCGGCCGCGCCACCGACGCGATCCTCCACGACACGTTGCACGGCACCGCGCGCGGTGTCGTCGTCGACTCCCCGCCCGGCGCCGGCAAGTCCACCCTCGTCGTACGCGCGGCGCTGGAACTGGCGGAGGCGGGCCGCCCGCTGATGGTGGTGGCGCAGACGAACGCGCAGGTCGACGACCTGATCCTCCGCCTCGCCGAGAAGAACCCCGACCTCCCCGTAGGCCGTCTGCACAGCAGCGACACCGACCCGTACGACAAGGCGCTGGACGCGCTGGAGCACGTCCGGACGTCGGCGAAGGCGGCCGATCTGACCGGACTGCCGGTCGTGATCTCCACGGCGGCGAAGTGGGCGCACGTCAAGGGCGTCGAGCCGTGGGGCCACGCGATCGTGGACGAGGCGTACCAAATGCGCTCGGACTCACTCCTGGCGGTGGCCGGCCTGTTCGAACGGGCACTGTTCGTGGGCGACCCGGGCCAGCTGGACCCGTTCTCCATCGTGGGCGCGGACCAGTGGGCGGGCCTGTCGTACGACCCCTCGGGCTCCGCCGTGACCACCCTCCTCGCCCACAACCCCGACCTCCCCCAGCACCGCCTGCCGGTGTCCTGGCGCCTCCCCGCCTCGGCCGCGCCCCTGGTCTCGGACGCCTTCTACCCGTACACCCCGTTCCGCAGCGGCACGGCCCACGGCGACCGCACCCTCACCCTCTCCGTCCCCTCCGACGGTTCCGGCCCCGACCGGGTGATCGACGAGGCTGCGGAATCCGGCTGGGGCCTGCTGGAACTCCCCGCCCGGCACACCCCGCGCACGGACCCGGAGGCGGTCCGGGCGGTGGCCCTGATCGTCCGCCGCCTCCTGGACCGGGGCGGCGCGGCAACATCGGAACGCTCCCCCGACCCCACCCCCCTGACCGCGGACCGCATCGCCGTAGGCACGGCCCACCGCGACCAAGCGGCGGCGATCCGCGCGGCACTGGCGGACCACGGCGTGACCGACGTGACGGTGGACACGGCCAACCGTCTCCAAGGCCGCGAGTACGACGTCACGGTGGTCCTCCACCCCCTCTCCGGCCGCCCCGACGCCACCGCGTTCCACTTGGAAACCGGCCGCTTGTGCGTCCTGGCCTCCCGCCACCGCCACGCCTGCATCGTCGTCTGCCGCGAGGGAGTAACCGACCTCCTGGACGACTACCCCTCCACCGAACCGGTCCAGCTGGGCACGCTGGTCAAATTCCCAGACGGCTGGGAAGCGAACCACGCGATCCTGGCCCACCTGACCGAGCACCGGGTGCGATGGCGGCCCTGACCCATCATCGAAACAGCGTCAGGAACGCAGCGGGTTCCTTTCGCTGGCGTTCTCGCAGGTCAGCGCCGCTCGGTGAGTCCGCGGAGGTTCGCTGGCGTACGCAGTCGACGGGTCCGGTTGCCGTCAGCGTTGCCGTCAGACAGCAGTGGCGAGATCAGTGGTCGATCTGGACCACGCGGACGGTGCCGAGTGCGCTACTGACGAGGAGGACGGCCATGACGTCGGGGAGGACGAGGAGGCGCATAACACCGTCGTCCTCGCCGAAGGGGGTGGTGGAGGCGTAGGGGTCGCTGCAGGCATCGGCGAGAGCCAGGGCGAGCCGCTCGCGCACGTCATCGGGGAGTGCGTCGAAGGCTGCCTCGATGACGACGTCCATGCGGAGCTTCCAGCTCACGCAGCCCCCTTGTGGCGGGCCTGCTCAGCGATGGCGAGGATCTTGTCGGTGACGTCCCGGTCGCCGGGCACCTCGCGGCCATCCAGCTCAATGGCCTGGATCTTGCGGACGCGTTCGGCCGCGGCAGCGAGCATCTCCGCGCGGACCTGCCAGCGAGCTGCCACGTGGCTGAGTTCGTGGACGGGGGCGCTGTTGATCTCGGAGATGAACTGCCGACGGAGTTCCGTGCTGCCGAGTGCCTCGCTGATGGTGCTGACGGTCCACGGTTCCTGTGTGCTCACGGCATCCGTCCCCTTCTGGCTACTGACGTCCTCCCGGCCCCTGCCGAGATGCTGCCATGCCAGCGTAGCCGCCGTGTGGTCACCCGTGCGGGCCTTGCGTCAACCTGCTCGGAAGCCACCCGTCCGGGTCGTTTCGGCCCATGTTGTTGCCGTCGCTACTGCCGTCAAGACTGTTGTGCGGGCCGGGCACCTCGTGGCGGCTCGCCGGTCGGCCGCCGGGTGGGCCCTCGGCAAGCGTGCGGCGAGGCTCGGCCAGCCTGCGAGCGCACCGGACAGTCCCGGCCCCTGCCCCGACTCGCCGTCGCCCGCCACGTGCGGCAGATCGTCCGCACCTGCTGGGACCTGGGCCGCCCCCGGGGGAATACGCGCAGGCCGTCCCCCGTTGTGGCAGCGGAGTTCAGCGTCGTACTGGAGCAGGAGGCATCTCACCGTGGCCGCAGACGAGATACGGGGCATCGTGCACGGCACGGCGCCTGTTCCCCTCTCCGTGCTGGATCTGGTGACCGTCGGGGCGGGGATGACCGCGAGTGATGCTCTGCGGACCAGCGTGCGGCTGGCGCGGCTTGCTGAGGCCCGGGGTTTCCATCGGCACTGGGTTGCCGAGCATCACTCCATGCCGGGGGTGGCCTCCTCTTCGCCCGCGGTGATCCTGGCGTATCTGGCCGCGCACACCGAGCGCATCCGGCTCGGCTCGGGCGGGGTGATGCTGCCCAACCACGCGCCGCTGGTCGTCGCGGAGCAGTTCGGCACGCTCGAGGCCATGGCGCCGGGGCGGATCGACCTCGGGCTGGGGCGCGCCCCCGGTACCGACGGTGCCACCGCGGCGGCCCTGCGCCGTGCCGAGCGGCTGAACGAGGGCGCCGACGACTTCCCGCAGCAGCTCGCGGAGCTCACCCGCTTCCTGGACGACGACTTCCCCGACGGGCATCCCTACCGCCGGATCCACGCCGTGCCCGGCCCGGTGCAGGCGACCTCGCCGGGTGGGGTGCAGTCGCCGCACCGCCCGCCCATCTGGCTGCTCGGCTCGTCCGGGTTCAGCGCCCGGCTGGCCGGCATGCTCGGCCTGCCCTTCGCCTTCGCCCACCACTTCTCGGCGCAGAACACGATCCCGGCGCTCGATCTTTACCGCGAGAGCTTCCGTCCCAGCGAGGTCCTCGACGCGCCCTACGCCCTCATCGGCGTCTCGGCGCTCGCGGCGGACGACGAGAAGGAGGCACGCCGGCAGGTGCTGGCCTCGGCGCTGAACATGGTGCGGCTGCGCACCGGCCGCCCGGGACTGGTGCCGACGCCCGAGGAGGCGGAGGCGTACGACTTCAGTCCGATGGAGCGGGAGTTCGTGGACTCGTGGAACGCCAATGTCGTTCATGGGACGCCGGACGAGGTCCGCAACGGACTGGACGAGCTGCAGAAGCGTACGGGCGCCGATGAGCTGATGCTCACCGCCAACGCGCACAGCGGTGACGTACGTCTGCGTTCCTACGAGCTGATCGCCGACGTCTACGGATTGCCCACGCCCGCCTGAACCAGCAGCTCGGAGATGCGGTCCGGGGACACCGGGCGCGAGTACAGCCAGCCCTGACCGGTGTCGCAGCCGATCCGGCGCAGCCGGGTGGCCTGCGCCGAGGTCTCCACGCACTCCGCGGTGACCGTCAGGCCGAGCCGGTGGGCGAGCTGCACCATGGCCTCGACGATGACCTCGTCCGCCGCACTCGCCTTGGCGGCGCGGTCCTCGAGCTGGAAGCCCCGGACGAAGGAGCCGTCCAGCTTCAGCACGGAGACCGGAAGGCGGCTGAGGTAGGCCAGGTTGGAGTAGCCGGTGCCGAAGTCGTCGATGGCGATGCGTACGCCCATGTCGCTGAGCGCCTTCAGGGCCTGGATCGGCCGGCCGGAGGAGCCCATCACCGCCGACTCGGTCAGCTCCAGCTGGAGCAGCTGCGGGGCCAGGCCGGTCTGCTCAAGGGTGTCGGCGACATCCGCGACCAGGTCGGAGTCCCATACCTGACGGACCGCCACGTTCACGCTGACGAAGATCGGCGGACCGTCGGGGTGCTCCACATGCCAGTCCCGTGCCTGCCGGCAGGCGGTGCGCAGCACCCAGCGGCCGAGGGGCACGATCGAGCCGTCCTCCTCCGCCAGTGAGATGAACCGATTCGGCGTCAGGATGCCGAACCGCGGGTGGTGCCAGCGGATCAGCGCCTCCACGCCGTGCACTCGGTCGTCCTCCATGCCCACCAGCGGCTGGTACTCCAGCGCGAACTCCCCGCGGTCGATGGCCGGGCGGAGCGTGGAGGCGAGGGCCTGGCGGGTGACGCGGTGGGCGTTGCGCTCGGGGTCGAACAGCGTCCAGCGGGACTTGCCGTCGGCCTTCGCCCAGTACAGCGTGGTGTCGGCGGCCTGCATCAGCGCGGTGGGCGTGGTGCCGGCGGCATGCCGCTCGACCACCCCGATCGACGCGGAGACCGACAGTCTCCGGCCGGAGAGGTCGAAGGGCGCCTGGATCGCGTCGAGCAGCGATTCGGCGAGGTCGGCGAGCTGTTCGGTGCCGGTGGAGTCCTCGACCAGGAGCGCGAACTCGTCCCCGCCGAGCCGGGCGACCAGCGGGGTGCCGGTCCTGGCCGCGTTCTCGGCGCACTGCCTGAGCCGTTCCGCGACGGCGGCCAGCAGCTGGTCGCCGACGCGGTGGCCGAGGGTGTCGTTGACGGCCTTGAACCCGTCCAGGTCCAGGTAGCACAGACCGATGCGGCCGGTGCCGCTGTCCTCGTACGACTCCGCGTCCAGCGCGGCGGTCAGCCGTTCGAAGAACAGGGTGCGGTTGGGCAGCCGGGTGACCGGATCGTGCATGCGCAGATGCCGCAGGCGCTCCTGGAGTTCCCGGTGGTCGCTGATGTCGGCGACCGACAGCAGCACTCCCCCGTGGTCGGCGGGCAACGGGGCAACCGTGACCCGCACCCACAGCACATGGCCCTCGGGGTGCTTCAGCCGGCGTGTGCAGCGCAGCCTGGCCCGTCGTCCGCGCAGCATCTCCCGGTAGGCGTGCCAGGTGCGGGCGTCGGAGGCCAGGTCCACCAGGTCGGCGGCGACGGCACCGGTCAGGCTGTCCGGGTCGCGGCCCAGCAGCCCGGCGAGGGCGGCGTTGGCGCCGGTCACCGTGCCCTCGCGGTCGACCACCGCCATGGCGAGCGGCGCGGCCGTGAAGACCGAGCGGTAGGAGGGGGGCGACGGGGAGCACAGCACGGGCGGGTCGGTACCGGCAGAGGTGATGATATCACCCTCCGTGACGGTCGGCCGGTCGAGTTCCGTCGCGGGCGCCGGCCCTTCGGACGTTCCGCTCACCACTCGCTCCCGCAGTGCACTCGATCGCTGTCCGCCGCTGTCCGTGCGAGAAAGTCTCTCAGTACCAGGAAAGTGTGCCGATCATAGAGGCCCGCGCCGGGGCCTTCCAGCCACTGTCCGGCCTTCTGGCGGGTAGCGCATCTCTGCCCGATCGTTTCTGCCCGTGCGTGGACGGCTTATGCGGGCCTCCGATCAGTTGTGACGTTCCGTGAGTGCACGGGGTGCCGACTCCGTCCGGAGCCGCCCGGATTCCCTCCGTTCTCACCCGTCCGGTGCAGTTGAACAGGGCGTAGTACGACAGATCACCACAGTCTGGGGTGCGGTGTCCCGCGAACCGTCTCCAGGAGGTCCTCGTGCCGCGTCAGCTCACCCCGAGGGGACTCGGCCGTGAGGCGCTGCGGGACCGGTTGAGCCGTACGGGTGTACGGCCCCGGATGCGGAGCACGGCGGCCATGTGCGCCACCATGTCGGCGCTCGCGGCGACCTCGATGGTGAGCGTCCCCTCCGTCGCCGAGCCGTTCTCCGCGGCCCCGTGCGCCCTCACCCGCACCGACGCCCACCACTCCGAGGGCCTGGACACCTGGAACGCCGCCTACCCCCGCCCCGCCCGCCGGCTGGACGCGGTGATGGTGTTCCTGTCCTTCCCCGACTCCCAGCCGCCCCTGGTCACGCCGGCCGAACTCGCCGCCGACCACTTCCCGGCGACCAGCCGCTTCTTCCGGCAGGCCTCCTACGGCAGGTTCACCCTGCGCCCGCACCCGGTCCGGAAGTGGTTCCGCATGCCGCGCCCCTCCACGGCGTACGCCATACAGCGCGACTGGACCGTCGCCCACCGCGCGGCCTATCTGCGCGACGCGCTCGCCGTGACCGACCGGCACGTCGACTATTCGCGCTACGACGTCGTGTACTTCGTCGCCGACCCGTACGCGCCGGGCGTGGACTCGGACGCCACCAAGGTCGTCAATCTGGACCGGCCCCTGCGCGCCGACGGCACCGACATCCGCCGGGTCGTCACCGTGTTCGAGGACCACCCCCCGGACCGGCTCGTCCTCGCCCACGAGACCGGACACGTCTTCGACCTGCCCGACCTGTACCACCGGCCCGTGGACGGCAAGGGCGACTGGGACACGCACGTCGGCGACTGGGATCTGATGGGCAGCCAGTTCGCGCTCGCGCCGGACCTGTTCGGCTGGCACAAGTGGAAGCTGGGCTGGCTGGAACCCCGGCAGGTGCGGTGCGTACGGAAGGCGGGGCAGGTGCGGCTGACGCTGGAGCCGCTGGGGGCGGGTCCGGGAACGCCGGTGACCGGTGCCGCGGGGTCGCCCTCCTTCGGCCTCGGGCGGGGCACCAAGCTCGCGGTCGTCCGCACCGGCCCCGCCAGCGCGCTCGCCTTCGAGGCGCGCGGGCCGGTCGGCAACGACGCGGCGGCCTGCCGGCAGGGCGTGCTGGTCTACCGGGTGAGCAGCGACAGGCGCTCGGGACGCGGGCCGATCGACGTCATCGACGCCCATCCGCACACCGAGGCGTGCCCGGAGGACTCCGTCTACCCCCCGCTCGCCGACGCGCCGGTCGCCCTCGGCGAGAGCTTCACGGTGCCCGGGGAGGCCGTACGGGTGGAGGTGGAGGGGCGTACGGCGTCGGGGGCCTGGACGGTCAAGATCACGAGGGGGTGACCGGACGCGAAGAAGGCCCCCCGCTCGAGGCGAGGGGCCTTCTTCGTGTCGTGCGCCGCCAGGGACTCGAACCCCGGACCCGCTGATTAAGAGTCAGCTGCTCTAACCAACTGAGCTAGCGGCGCCTGCTGACGTCGTAGACATTAGCATCACGATCCGCGGGAGGAAAAATCGATATCCGCACGGCCGCGCGGGCCGCCCGGACCGCCGCCCAGAGCAGTACCTCCGGGCCCGGCAACCAGGGACGACGGGTGTCCGGGGCGACCAGCCAGCGGGCGGTGGGCAGGGGCTCGCCGGCCCGCCCCGCCGCCCCCGCCGGGACGGTCACCGCGTCCCCGGTGCCGTGGCACAGCAGCGGCGGGACCCCGTCCGTGCGCGCACCGCGCGCGCCCCACTCCTCCCACTCCATCAGCACCGGGAGGCGCTGCGCCGTGCCCGGCGCGGCGAAGAGCAGCGTCCGGCCGCGGAACTCCGCGACCGGGCCCGAGCCGGGGCCCTCCTCCCACATCCGGTCCAGCATCCGGCGCCCGAAGACCGCGGGCGCGCTCACCACGTCGAAGACCACACCGCAGGGCAGCACCACCGGGGCGTACGGCCGCTCCTCCCCGTGCGCGAGCGTGCCGCGCGGATACGTTCCGGCCGAGGCGAGCCAGGCGGCGCCGTCCGGGGTGACATCGCCGGGGTCGGAGGCATTCCGTGTGCTGCTCATGAGGGATACGTCTACCCGCCGTGAGGGAACGGTTCCGCAGAGTTGTCCGAATCGGTCACACGGAGGCGACCGAGCGAGTATCTTGCCCACCCGGCATATGCCACGCCCGTTCGAGGAGAGGCGCGGGGGCGCAGGGCTCACACGGGGTCGGCGTGCCCCGGACCTTCCCCGCCCCGCATCAAATCCCGGCCGAACTCGACCATCTTCTTCGCGTAGTCCTCGGTCCACTCGGCGCGCTCCGCGATGTCCGCCGGCGTCAGCCGGTCGAAGCGCCGGGGATCGGCGAGCTGTGCCGCCGCCATCGCCTGGAACTCGGTCGCCCGGTCCGCCGCGGCACGGAACGCGAGCGTCAGCTCGGTCGCCCGCTCCAGCAGCGCGCGCGGATCCTCGATCGACTCCAGGTCGAAGAAGTGCTCGGGATCCGAGGTCGCCTGCGCGGGCTCGAACAGCAAGGGCGCGGGGCGTAGCCGCGGCTGGTCCCGACGCGGCGTGTGCTCCGCCATGACGTCTCCTTCACGTACGTCGCGATTCGGCCCCCGGGAAAAGCGGGCCACCGTCCATTGTCCCGCGCCCACGCAAGAGGGCCTCCGGCCGGCCGGAGGCCCTCCGCGGGTCGACGCGCCGACCGGTCACTCCCCGGGCCGCCGGGCGCGCAACGGCGGCGACAGACGCACGGCGCGCACGCGCCGCGGAGGCAGGACGCGGGCGCGCGACGGACGCACGGCGCAGGCGCGCGGCGCGGGCACGCGACCGAGGCACGGCACGGGCCCGCGGCGGAAGCACGGCGCCCGCGCCCACGCAAGAGGCCTCCGGCCGACGTCGACCAAAGGCCCTCCACGGCTCGACGCGCCGACCGATGTCGCTCCCCGAGCCGCCGGGCGCGCAAGGGCGGCGACGGGCGCGCGGCGCGCACGCGCCGCGGAGGCAGGACGCGGGCGCGCGACGGACGCACGGCGCAGGCGCGCGGCGCGGGCACGCGACCGAGGCTGGCACGGGCCCGCGACGGAAGCACGGCGCCCGCGCCCACGCAAGAGGCCTCCGGCCGACGTCGACCAAAGGCCCTCCACGGGTCGATGCGCCGACCGGTCACTACCCGAGCCGCCGGGCGCGCAAGGGCGGCGACGGGCGCGCGGCGCGCACGCGCCGCGGAGGCAGGACGCGGGCGCGCGACGGACGCACGGCCCGGGCGCGCGGCGCAGGCACGCGACCGAGGCACGGCACGGGCCCGCGGCGCGGGCACGCGACCGAGGCACGGCACGGGCCCGCGACCGAGGCACGGCACGGGCCCGCGACGGAAGCACGGCGCAGGCGCGCGACCAAGGCACGGCACGGACGCGCGACCGACACGGCGCAGGCGCGCGACCGAGACACGACGCGGGCGCGCGACCGAGACACGGCGCAGGCGCGCGGCGAAACCGTGCGTCCGGGTGCGAGGTCGTTCACACCTGCACGATCGGCTCCCGGGTGAACAGGTCGCCCAGCTCGGGGGCGTTCACCCGGCGGCCGGTGAGGCGCAGGCACTCCCAGGCGGTGACCTGGTTGGCGGTGAGGACGGGCTTGCCCAGCTCCTTCTCCAGGGCGGGGATGTGGGCGACGGTGTGCAGGGCCGTGTCCGGCAGGAGCAGGGCGTCCGCGTCGGGGGTGTCGGCGGCGCGGGCCAGGGCGAACAGCTCCTCCTCGCCCCAGGTGCCGACCTCCGCGGCCGTGATGATCCCGGAGCTGCGTACGCCGGTGACCTCGGCCCCGCCGGTCCGCAGGAACTCGGCGAAGAGGGCGGCGATGTCGTCCGGGTAGGTGGCGCCGACCGCCACCCGGCGCGCCCCGATCTCCCGCAGGGCGTGCACGAAGGCGAAGGACGTGGACGAGGCGGGCATCCCCGCCGCGAGGGCGAGGCTGCGCACCTGCTCGTGGGCGCCGTCCCAGCCGTGCACGAAGCTGCCGCTGGTGCAGGCCCACACCACCGCCTCGGCGCCCGAGAGGCGCAGCTGCTGAAGGCCGGCCGCGAGCCGTTCGGGCGCGCCCATCTGCTGCAGCGCGTCCACCCGGTGGGCGTCCTCGCCGATGTCGGTGTGCACCAGGTCCACCCGGATGTCGCTGCCCAGCAACTGCTCGATACGCGGATAGTCGTCCTCTGCGGAGTGGCCCGGATAGAGGAATCCCAGTGCGGTCATGTCCAGCCTTCCTGCTGCTTCTCTTCCGGCACGTCGGGCAGTACGGAGCCGGACGTCTGGCCCGGCAGAACGGTTCCGGAGCGCGCCGACGCGTCGATCAGCGCCTGATACGGTCCCACCGCTCGGGTACCCAATCGGCGCAGCGCCGCCCACATGGTCACCTGGTTGGCCGAGATGACCGGTATGCGCAGTTCAGCCTCCAGTTGGGGGATGACGTCGTAGGTCGGGAGGTTGGTGCAGGACAGGAACAGCGCGTCCGCCGCGCCGAGCCGCCCGCGGACCGCCGCCCGCCGGGCCATGTCCACCACCTCGCGGTAGGTGACCTTCCAGATGTGCCGGGTCAGGCCCATGTACGCGCAGCCGGTGACCGTGACACCGGCCCGGGCGACGTAGTTCTCCAGCGCCCGGGTGACCGACACGGTGTACGGGGTGACCAGCGCGACCCGGCGGACGTCCAGTTCCACCAGCGCCTCGAGGAGTGCGCCGGAGGTGGTGATCGCCGGGACCGCGCCGGCCCGGCTCATCGCCTCGCACATCGCGCGCTCGCCGGCGATCCCGCCGACGAAGCTGCCCGAGGTGCAGGCGTACGCCACGACCTCGGGCGCGACCGCGGTGAGGGTGCGCACCGCGTCGCCGAGGGTCTCGTGCTCGCTGATCAGCCGGGCGAGGTCGAGGCTCACCTCGACCGGCACGTAGGGGGTGCGGGTGAGGTGCAGCGACACGTCGTCCGGTATCCAGCGCCACAGCTCCCGGTCCAGCGCGAAGTCGAAGGGGGCGACCACACCGACACCGCGCTGTGGGCCCGGACCGCCGAGAAAGGAGACGTCCATGTCAGCACCGGCCTCACGCTGGGAGACGAGCACGCAACGGATCGCGGGAACGCCCGTGTTGACGACGGTAGGTTCGGGTGCCAGCGTGGTCAATCCGCACATCTCAGACTCTTGCCATCCTGTCCCGAAAACCCCGGCCCGCCCGGAGAAACGGCGGCTCATGACCACCCCCACGCTCCTCGTGCTGGACGCCGACCCGCTCCCCCGTCTCGGGCGGCTGACCGGCCGGGTCAGGGTCGAGCACGCGGACGAGTCGACGCTCGCCGAGCGGCTGCCGTCCGCCGATGTGCTGCTGGTCTGGGACTTCACCTCGCACGCGGTGCGCCGGGCGTGGCCCGGTGAGGGTCCCCGGCCGCGCTGGGTGCACACGGCGAGCGCGGGCGTGGACCATCTGCTCTGTCCGGAACTCGCCGCCTCGGACACCGTGGTCACCAACGCGCGCGGGGTCTTCGACCGGCCGATCGCCGAGTACGTCGCGGCCCTCGTCCTGGCGTTCGCCAAGGACCTGCCGCGGACGCTGCGGCTTCAGCGGGAGCGGACCTGGCGGCACCGGGAGACACGCGGACTGGCCGGGACCCGGGCCTGTGTGGTCGGCTCCGGGCCGATCGGCCGGGCGATCGCCGGCACCCTGGAGGCGCTCGGGGTGACGACGGCGCTGGTCGGGCGCGCGGCGCGGGACGGTGTCCACGGGCCGGAGGACCTGGACCGGCTGCTGGCCCGCGCGGACTGGGTGATCGCCGCCGCGCCGCTGACCGAGGCGACGCGGGGCATGTTCGACGCCCGCCGGTTCGGTGTGATGCAGCCGTCGGCCCACTTCGTCAACATCGGCCGGGGGCAGCTGGTGGTGGAGGAGGCGCTGGCCGAGGCGCTGCGCGGCCGGTGGATCGCGGGCGCCGCGCTGGACGTCTTCGAGACCGAGCCGCTCACCCCGGACAGCCCGCTCTGGGAGCTGCCGGGGCTGATCGTGTCGCCGCACATGAGCGGGGACACGGTGGGCTGGCGGGACCAACTCGGTGAGCAGTTCGTGGAGTTGTTCGAACGGTGGGCGGCGGGTGAGCCGCTGGAGAACGTGGTCGACAAGCAGCGCGGGTATGTACCCGGTCACTGACGTTTCCGAGGAGGCCGGATGTCCGAGCTCACCGAGCTGACCGCCGTACGACTCGTCGAGGGGTACCGCAGCGGGGAGATCGGCCCCGTGGAGGTGACCCGCGCGGCACTGGAGCGGGCGGAGGAGATCCAGCCGGAGGTCAACGCGTTCGTCCGGCTGTTCGCCGAGGACGCGTTGGAGCGGGCCGCCGCGTCGCAGGAGCGGTGGCGGCGCGGTGAGCCGTGCGGGCTGCTCGACGGGGTGCCGGTCACGGTGAAGGACATCCTGCTGCTGCGCGGCGCGCCGACGTTGAAGGGGTCGCGGACGACCGACCCGGGCGGCCGCTGGGACGAGGACGCGCCCTCGGTGGCCCGGCTGCGGGAGCACGGCGCGGTGTTCCTGGGCAAGACGACGACGCCCGAGTTCGGCTGGAAGGGGGTGACGGACTCCCCGCTGCACGGCGTCACGCGCAATCCGCACGACCCGTCCCGTACGGCGGGCGGCTCCAGCGGGGGCGCGGCGGCGGCCGTGGCACGGGGCGCGGGACCGCTCGCCCTGGGGACGGACGGCGGGGGCAGCGTCCGGATCCCGGCGGCGTTCTGCGGGATCTTCGCGCTGAAGCCGACGTACGGGAGGGTGCCGCTGTATCCGGCGAGCGCGTTCGGCACGCTGGCGCACGTCGGTCCGATGACGCGGGACGCGGCGGACGCGGCGCTGCTGCTGGATGTGATCGGGGGGCCGGACTCGCGGGACTGGTCGGCGCTCGGGCCCGCGCCCGGGACCTTTTCGGAGGGCCTGGCGGGCGGGGTGCGCGGGCTGCGGGTGGCGTACTCGCCGTCGCTGGGCGGGCAGGTGCGGGTGGATCCGGAGGTCGCGGCGGCGGTGCGGCGGGCGGTGGAGCGGCTGGCCGGGCTCGGCGCGTACGTCGAGGAGACCGACCCGGATCTCACCGACCCGGTGGAGGCCTTCCACACCCTGTGGTTCGCCGGTGCCGCACGGGTGGTCCAGCATCTGCCCCCGGAGCGGCGGGCGCTGCTCGACCCCGGGCTGCGGGAGATCTGCGGGACGGGCGCCCGCTTCTCGGCGCTGGACTATCTGGCCGCGGTGGACGTGCGGATGGACCTGGGCCGCCGGATGGGCCGCTTCCACGACACCTACGACCTGCTGGTCACCCCGACCCTGCCCATCACGGCGTTCGAGGCGGGGGCGGAGGTGCCGAAGGGTTCCGGTCACCGCCGCTGGACGGGCTGGACCCCGTTCACGTACCCCTTCAACATGACCCAGCAGCCCGCCGCGACCGTGCCCGTGGGCACCGACGCCGACGGGCTGCCCATCGGACTGCAGCTGGTGGCCGCCCGGCACCGGGACGACCTGGTCCTGCGGGCGGCGCACACGCTGTACGAGACAGACGTCACAAACGCCGGAAGCTGAGCGTCTCCCCGGCCGCGCCCGTGCGCCACAGGTCGTTGCACGCCTCGGCCAGGGCGTCGAGCCCTTCCACCACCTGGCCCCAGACGATGCCCGGGACCCAGCCGACGTCCCCGTTGAGCAGCAGGTTGTTGCGCTCGTAGAACAGGGCCAGGTCCACGACGGTGGTGCCGGGGCGGACGTCGCGGTCGTAGCCGTAGGCCTTGGTGCCCAACTCGGCACCGGCGAAGGAGAAATAGCACAGATCGCCCGGAATAGGGGTAACCGTCGGGTTTTCCAGGGGTGGTTCGGTGTCCGCGAACGGCGGGAACAGGGCGTAGATCTCGTTGCGTGCGTACTTGGCGTGGTAGACGTCACCGGACAGCGGGAGAGATTTCCAGACGGCTTCGCAGGTGATCGGCGCCCGGTCGTCGAGCAGCCGGGCCGTGCCGGTGACTCCTCGTGCGACCAGGGAGATCTCGAGATATCGGTCTGCCATGTCCCCCATGGTCCCGCCCGGGTCAAGACCGCCCGACCGCCGAACGGGGCCGAAACTGGCCGGAATAACTCGCATCGCTTCGGGTAGCCGCGCCGCCATGGCTTCACCACCAGACAGAATGCCGCCCGCGATCGGGCGTGATCGCATATCCGGGCCCTCCCGCCGGTCGCTGCTCGCGGGGGTCGCGGCGCTCGGCGCGCTCGCGGCGACCGGATGCTCACGCGTGGCCACCGCCTCGGACACCGAAGGGGGTGAGCTGCTGGAGCGTCTGCGCGCGCAGGGCGTCGCCCGGCTCGGCATCGCCGGGGAGATCCCCTTCGGCTACATCGACAGGAACGGCAAGCTGACCGGCGAGGCGCCGGAGTTGGCGAGGGTCATCTTCAAACGGCTGGGGGTGGACCGGGTCCAGCCGGTGCCCACCGAGTTCGGCTCGCTGATTCCGGGCCTGAACTCCCAGCAGTTCGACATCGTGGCCGCCGGGATGTACATCAACCCCGAGCGGTGCGAGCAGGTCATCTTCTCGGACCCCGACTACCAGATGCTCGACTCGTTCATCGTGCGCAAGGGCAACCCGCTGGGTCTGCACAACTACCAGGACGCCGTCGAGAAGAAGGCCAAGTTCGCGACCGGAACCGGCTACGCGGAGATCGCGTACGCCGTGGAGGCCGGTTACGACCGGGGCGACATTCTGATCGTGCCGGACCAGGTGGCCGGGCTGAACGCGGTGGAGACCGGGCGCGCCGATGTCTTCGCCGGTACGGCGCTGACCACCCGGGAAGTGGTGAAGAAGTCCGCCAAGGCCGAGGTCACCGAGCCGTTCAAGCCGATCGTCGGCGGAAAGCCGCACGTCGACGGCGGCGCCTTCGCCTTCCGGCCGAGCGAGAGCAACCTGCGTGACGCCTTCAACCGGGAGCTGCACAAGCTCAAGGACAGCGGCGAGCTGCTCCGGATTCTCAAGCCCTTCGGGTTCACCGAGAGCGAGATGACGGACATGACCGCGAAGGAGCTCTGCGGATGACATCCGGACTCTGGGAACTGGTCCTGAGAGGCATCTGGACGACCGTCCAGCTGCTCGTCCTCAGCGCCCTGCTGGGCGCGGCAGTCGCGTTCGTCGTCGGCGTGGCCCGCACGCATCGGTCGCGGGCGGTCCGCTTCCTCGCGGCCCTGTACACGACGGTGTTCCGCGGGACCTCCGCGCTGATCATGATCTTCTGGATCTACTTCGTGCTGCCGCTGAGCTTCGGCTGGCAGCTGGTGCCGATGTGGGCGGGAACGCTCGCGCTGGGTCTCACCTACGGGGCGTACGGCGCGGAGATCGTGCGCGGCGCGATCGCGGCCGTCGACCCGGCGCAGCGTGAGGGCGGCATCGCGCTCAGCTTCACCCCGTGGCAGCGGATGCGGCTGATCCTGCTGCCGCAGGCGGTGCCGGAGATGATCCCGCCGTTCTCCAACCTCCTGATCGAGCTGCTGAAGGGCACCGCGCTGGTGTCCCTCATGGGCATGGGCGACCTGGCGTTCAGCGGGAACCTGGTGCGCCTGGCCCTTCAGGAGAGCGCGGAGATCTACACGTACGTCCTGTTGATCTACTTCGTCATCGCCTTCCTCCTCACCCGGGGCATGCGAGGTCTGGAGAAGAAGCTGAAGGCAGGGGTGGGCAAGCAAGCCGGGGCCGGCGCCGGAGCCGCGCGGCAGCCCGAGGTCACGGGTGTGGGAGGTGTCTCGTGAACTGGGACTGGGGCGCGGTCGCCGACTTCATGCCGCACTTCTGGGACGGACTGCTGGTCACGCTGCAGATCCTGGCCATCGGCTCGGTGATCTCCTTTGTGCTGGGCCTGGTGTGGGCCCTGCTGATGCGGGTGCCCTCGCGCTGGGTCACCTGGCCCGTCGGCACGATCACCGAGTTCATCCGGAACACGCCGCTGCTGGTGCAGCTGTTCTTCCTCTTCTACGTGATGCCCGAGTGGGGGCTGACGTTCTCCGCCCTGACCACCGGTGTGGCCGGTATCGGCCTGCACTACTCGACGTACACGATGCAGGTGTACCGGGCCGGCATCGAGGCCGTTCCGGTGGGTCAGTGGGAGGCCGCCACGGCCCTCAACCTGCCGCTGCGCCGGACCTGGACCGCGGTGATCCTGCCGCAGGCGATCCGCCGTGTCGTCCCGGCCCTCGGCAACTACGTCATCGCCATGCTGAAGGACACCCCGATCCTGATGGCGATCACCGTGCTGGAGATGCTCGGCGAGGCACAGCTCTTCGCCCGTGAGACCTTCCAGTTCACCGAGCCCCTGACGGTGATCGGCGTGGCCTTCATCGTCATTTCCTATCTGGCCTCCCTTGCCTTGCGAGCCCTGGAGCGACGCCTTGTCCACTGAGACCCCCGAGACCCTGCCCAATCCCGAGAAGAAGGCCGCGGCCGGCGGCGGGGAGCTGATCCGGCTGGAACAGGTCACCAAGCGGTTCGGCAGCAACACCGTCCTCGACCACCTCGACTTCTCGGTGAACGCCGGGAAGCACGTGACCCTGATCGGGCCGTCCGGATCGGGCAAGACGACGATCCTGCGGCTGCTGATGACCCTGCTCAAGCCCGACGAGGGCACGATCACGGTGGACGGACAGAAGCTGTTCCCGGCCTCCGACAAGGAGGTCAGGGAGGTCCGCAAGAAGATCGGCATGGTCTTCCAGCAGTTCAACCTGTTCCCGAACATGACCGTGCTGCGGAACATCACCGAGGCGCCGGTCACCGTCCTGGGTATGTCCAAGGACGAGGCGGTGGAGCGGGCCAAGGGTCTGCTGGACATGGTGGGCCTGGCCGACAAGTGCGACGCGCACCCGGCCCAGCTCTCCGGCGGCCAGCAGCAGCGGGTGGCGATCGCCCGCGCGCTGGCGATGCAGCCCAAGGTGCTGCTGCTGGACGAGGTGACCTCCGCCCTCGACCCGGAGCTGGTCGCGGGTGTCCTGGACCTGCTGCGGGACATCGCCCGCAGCACGGACATCACGATGCTCTGCGTGACCCACGAGATGAACTTCGCCCGGGACATCTCCGACACTGTGCTGATGTTCGACTCCGGCCGGGTCATCGAGAGCGGCACCCCGGAGAAGATCTTCAGCGAGCCGGAGCACGACCGCACCAGGGAATTCCTGAGCGCGGTTCTCTGATCACGGCACGGGCACGGGCGAAGGCCCGAGGTCCACGCAGTGTGGCATACCTCTGACATATGCCAGGGGGTCGGTGTCGCAGCTGAGTGGGGCCGCAACCTTGTCAACACCCGCTTCCCGGGAGCCGTTTGACGGCTATCGTGGAGGGGATTCGCTGACCGGATTGCGGCCCCAAGAGCGAGCGCAGGGGGAAACCGTGGCGCTGAGGCACGAGCCGACCGCGTCGTACCACTCGGTCCAGGACGCGCTGCGCGTCCTGGAGACGGTGGCGCGGCACACGACAGGAGTCGACGACACCGAAATCGCCCGCGAGACCGGCATCGGCACGGAGCGGCTGACCACCCTCCTGCGGATGCTGCGCCGCGAGGCCTACGTCGAGCAGCTCGCCGACGGTGCGTATGTCACCGGGGCTGCCTTCACCCGCCTGGGTTCCGCCGAGGGACACGACCGGGCGCTGCGCGACAAGCTCCAGCACACCCTGGACCGGCTGCGCGACTCCGTGGGCGCCGCCGTCTACCTCAGCCGGTACATCGACGGCGAGGTCAGGGTCACCCAGTACGCCGACAGCCCGGCCGCCCCCAAGGTCAACGAGTGGGTGGACTTCCGCTTCTCGGCGCATGCCACGGCGGCGGGCAAGAGCCTGCTCACCCAGCTCGACCACGACGGCCGGCGCGACCACCTCGCCCGGCACAAGATGGCCCGGCTCACCTCGCGCACCATCACCAGTGACCGGCTGCTGCTGTCCCGGCTGGCGTCCCAGCCGCCCACGGTGCCGGTGCTGGACCTGCAGGAGTACGCGGTCGGCACGGTCTGCGCGGCCGTCCCGATCACGGCCGGCTCCTCGGTGGGCTGTCTGGCGCTGTCCCTCCCGGTCCAGCACGCCCACCGGCTGCGCCAGGCCGCGGACACCCTGAACCGCAACGCGGCCCCGGTGCTGCTGTCGCTGACGATCTAGGACAGGCGGTGGTCCGGAGCATCCCTCCGGACCAGGTATTATTTTCTTTGTCGCCGCCCGCGGAAGCGGACGGCGGGAGTCATGCGCCGCTAGCTCAGTTGGTTAGAGCAGCTGACTCTTAATCAGCGGGTCCGGGGTTCGAGTCCCTGGCGGCGCACCGTGAAGGGCCTCTCGTGGGAGCGAGAGGCCCTTTGACGTGCTCGGTCATCCGGGCGGGGGCGGTCAGAACGTGACGTCGGAGCAGGCGTAGAACGCGTTGCCCGTGTCATGCACGGTCCACACCGCGAGGATCACGTGGTGGCCGCTGAGGCCGGACGGCAGTCGGCCGCTGTGCGAGAGGGTCCCCGGCGGACGCTGGCCGTTGTAGGGCACCGTCAGGAACGGCGTGAGGTTGAGGTCGGACCGGGACAGGGCGTGGTTCTGGTTCCAGCCCGGCCTGGTGACGTAGTACTTGAAGTCGGTCGTGGCGTGCATGGCCGTGAACTGCCACCGGAAGGTGTAGTTCTGGCCGCCCGACACGCGGGTGGTGGGCCACGCCCCGCCCGACGGGGTGCGCGGGCTGTCGAGCTGGCCGAACCGGGTGTTGTTGGCCGAGCAGAGCCGGCCGTCGGCGGGACCGGAGGCGGGGAAGCCCTTCGGGCCCTCGACGCTCTGCGGCTCCCACTGGATGGCACCGCAGTTGGTGACCGTGCCGTTCTGGCAGAGCTTCTGCCTGCTGATCGGCAGATCGGTGTAGCCGTGGCCGCTGGCACCACCGGAGGAGAGCACGAGCGCTCCGGTCGTGGCCAGTCCCACCGCGGCTGCGTACAACTTGGTCCGTGTGCGCATGCTGCCGCTCCTGGAAGACGTGGGGGAGTTTCAGTGAGCCGTGCAGGTAGGTCTAGACCAAGTCCCAGATTATTGTCGCGCACTCAACAAGTCCATACCAATCACAGCCCCTGTTCTCCGACCCTTCACGGCCCCGCCTCCCGCGGCGCCCGCAGAACCCCACCGACAGGCCGTGTTCTCAGGCCGCTCACGGCCCCGTCTCCCCCACGGCCCCCGCCGGGACGCCACCGTCATGCCCTGCTCTCCGGCCCTTCACGCACCCGCGTCCCCCGCAGAACCCCACTGACAGGCCGTGTTCTCAGGCAGCTCACGGCACCATCTCCCCACGGCCCCAGCAAAACGCCACCGGAAGATCCCGTCCTCCGGCGCTTCACGGCCCCGTCTCCCCTCGGCCCCCGCAGAACGCCACCGACAGGCCGTGTTCTCAGGCCGCTCACGGCACCATCTCCCCTCCGCCCCAACAGAACACCACCGGCAGGTCCCGTTCTCCGGCGCTTCACGGCCCCGTCTCCCCACGACCCGCGCAGAACGCCATCCGCAGATCCCATCCTCCGGCCCTTCACGACCCCGTCTCCCACGGCCCGCACAGAACACCACCGACAGGCCCCGTCCTCCGGCCCTTCACGACCCCGCCTCCCCCCGGCCCGCGCAGAACGCCACCGTCAGGTCTCTCACCAGTACCTTGCGTTCGTCGTCGTTCAGTTCCACCAGTCCTCGCATCGTGAGCCGGGTGACCGTGTCCTCCACCGAATCCACGACGGAACTGAGCACGCTCGCCCGGTGCTGGGCGTCCAGGGCGGCGATTCGGCGCCGGTGCATCGCGGCGGCCACCTCGGGCACGTACTCCACCCGCACCGGCCGTACCGCGAACACCTCCACCCCCACCGGCGCGACGTCCGCCGCCACCAGCCGGGTCAGCGAGTCCTCCGTCGCCTGCGTCGCGCCCCGCCCCGAGCCCGGCGCCGCCACCGGCACCCGCAGCAGCGCGGCCTCGACGCACGCGCGCAGATACCCCTCGTGGTCCTCGACACCCAGGGTGGCCCGCGCGGTGTCCCGCACCCGCCACGCCACCAGCACGGCCACCCGCACCGCCACCCCGCCCCGGTCGGCCGCCTGCATCGGCTCCCCGCGCCAGTGCCGCAGCCGCACATCGACCCGGCGGCGCAGCAGCAGCGGGTTGACCCACATCAGCCCGGTCCGCCGCACCGTCCCCCGGTAGCGGCCGAACAGGTCCAGCACCCATGCCCGCCCGGTTCGCCCGCGGGCCAGCCCGCCGAACCCGAACAGCCCGAGGGCCCCGGCCGCGCCGTACGCCGCCCACTGCGCGGGTCCGGGCCCGGCCGCACCGGCGCGGGCGGTGAGGCCGAGCGCCTCCGTCGCGAACGGCGGCAGCACCCCCGCCCACCACGAGGTGGCCACGCACCCGGCCACCCCGCACAGCCCGGCGAGCACCCCCGCGGCACCGGGCAGCACCCGGGCGGGACGCTCCTGCAAGGCGGGGTCGACCAGGGGGACGGCGGAGCGGGGCGGCTCCTCCTTGTCCCGCCCCGTGCCGGACCGGCGAGCGGCCACCGTGGCCCGCAGCCGTACGGGCGCCGCCCCCGGGGCGTCGCGGAAGAGCAGATGGACCGGGATCTCGGTGGTGGACTCGCTGTGGATGAGCCGCACCGGCCGCGCGGCCGCCGCCGCACCGTCCGACGGCTCCCCGGAATCGGGGATCTGGGACGTCGTGGTGGTCATGCGTGCCTCCAGCCTCCGCGCCAGATGCGTCACATCGGGTGGGTCATGAGAACAGCCGCCGCCAGGTCTCGGGGCCCGGACAGCCGTCCGCCGCGCCGGCGCGCCGGGGAACGGCCGGCGGGGGAATGCGGCAGGGCCCCCCCGCCAGTGCGGACAGCCGGGGCAGTCGCGGTCGCCCGCCGGATCGAATTCCTCGCACACCGGAGACTCCCTGCGATTCCCCTCACACCCCTGCTCAATTCCTCCACATCTGTGCACGATAGTCAGTTTTGCGACTGTCGTCCCGGCGCGCATGTTGACGGTCCGAATGATGTAGGGGCGCCCCGGTCGCGACCCGCCGGTGGTCGGGGGCAGCCTCCGGGGTCCGGTAGAGTTGCGGCCGTCAGCGCGCGCCGCTAGCTCAGTTGGTTAGAGCAGCTGACTCTTAATCAGCGGGTCCGGGGTTCGAGTCCCTGGCGGCGCACCGACAGAACGGGCTCCTCGTGCAGACGGGGAGCCCGTCGCTTTTGGCCGGATTTCCTCTCGCGTGCGTTGAGCAAGCATCCCCCGCCCCACGTATCTGACCATGACCCACCGGTCCCACCCAGGCGTCACAAATGGCCACGTATGTCCGGGGTGCATCGCGTTTCGCAGCTTGCGATCATGATGAACACCGTAGAACCTGGTCTCTTCAAGATGCTGCGGTTACGCGGCTGTTGGGGGCAAGAAACCGGTTGCCACCGGCGGGGCGAGGGTCCCGTTCATGAAGCGATGCCGAGGGGGGCATCATGCAACCGGAGCAGCACTGTGCCGTGTCTATACAGTGTGGGTGACGTGGTGACAGACGTTCACCACTGATACGTCCGTGAAGGTCGAGGGGGATCGCCGCGGACGTGAGGAAGCGACGAAACACGCGCGGGTGCGCGTGTGGGGGGATGACTCATGACGTCGACACCGACGGGCGCCCGAGAGGACAATGACCCGTCACAGACCACCCAGCTCAGGGTGCCTGGCCATCGGACAGGAAACACGGGCACGTTCCGCCGGATCAAGAAGACGCTGCCGAGATACGACTACGAGCACTACAGCCGGCTCGCGGGTCCCCTCACCCAGCCCGATCCGAACAAGCCCTACAAGGTCCAGTACCGCTCGCTGATAGGCCAGGAGCCGCACCGCATCCGCATCGCGCTGATGCTGGCCGCGGCCCCGGTGCTGTCGCTGGTGCTGCTGGTGTGGCTGCTCCAGCCCTCGCACTGGACCGAGCGGGACTACGTGGAGTTCGAGTGGCTGCCGACCCTCGACATCGTCATGCTCGTCTCGATCGGTCTGATCGAGTTCTTCCGCTGCATGAACGTGCTGTCGAACGCGCACGCCACCCTGGTCGCCCGCGACCCGATCCCGGTCGTGCCGGAGACCGGCACCCGTGTGGCCTTCCTCACCTCGTTCGTGCCCGGCAAGGAGCCGATCGAGATGGTGACGAAGACCCTGGAGGCGGCCGTGAAGATCCGCCACCGGGGCACCATGCACGTCTGGCTGCTGGACGAGGGCGACGACCCGGAGGTGAAGGAGGTCTGCGCCCGGCTCGGCGTGCGCCACTTCTCCCGCAAGGGCATCGCCAAGTGGAACCAGAAGAAGGGCGCCCACCGCGCCAAGACCAAGCACGGCAACTACAACGCCTGGCTCGACGCGCACGGTGACGACTACGACTACTTCGCCTCGGTCGACACCGACCACGTGCCCCTGCCGAACTACCTGGAGCGGATGCTCGGCTTCTTCCGCGACCCCGACGTCGGCTTCGTCATCGGCCCGCAGGTCTACGGCAACTACGACAACTTTGTCACCAAGGCCGCCGAGTCCCAGCAGTTCCTCTTCCACGCCCTGATCCAGCGCGCCGGCAATCGCTACGGCTCGCCGATGTTCGTGGGCACCTCCAACGCCGTACGCATCAAGGCGCTGAAGCAGATCGGCGGTCTGTACGACTCGATCACCGAGGACATGGCGACCGGCTTCGAGATGCACCGCCACAAGAACCCGGCGACGGGCCGGAAGTGGCGCTCGGTCTACACCCCGGACGTGCTCGCGGTGGGCGAGGGCCCCAACGCCTGGACGGACTTCTTCACCCAGCAGATGCGCTGGTCGCGCGGTACGTACGAGACGATCCTCGGGCAGTACTGGAAGGGCTTCTACTCGCTCCCGCCGAGCAAGCTCTTCAACTACACGATGATGATCATCTTCTACCCGATGTCCGCCCTGAACTGGATCCTGGCGGCGATCAGCTGTGCGCTGTTCCTGGGCCTGGGCGCCTCGGGTGTGAACATCGACCCCACCATCTGGCTGATGCTCTACGGCAACGCCTCCGCGCTGCAGATCGGCCTCTACGTCTGGAACCGCCGCCACAACGTCTCGCCGCACGAGCCGGAGGGCTCCGGCGGTGTGGCCGGCATGGTGATGTCCGCGCTGTCGGCCCCGCTCTACGCGAAGGCGCTGATCGACTCCGTCCTGCGCAAGAAGAGCAAGTTCGTGGTCACCCCCAAGGGTGACTCGGCCAGCCCGGACACCTGGTTCGGCACCTTCCGGTACCACTGGTACTTCATCCTCATCTTCGGTGGCTCCATCGCCGCGGGCTTCGTCTACGGACACTCGCACCCCGCGATGGTCATCTGGGCCACCTTCGCCCTGCTGATCACCGCCGCGCCGATGTTCGCCTGGCGCCACGGCATGCGGCAGGACCGCAAGAAGCCCGGTGCCCATGCGGGCGGACGCCGGCCGGAGGACGCCGAGGCGCCCCGGACGCAGCAGCTGCCGCAGCAGCACGCCCCGCACCAGCCGCACGCCCGGCCCAGCTGGGCCGGTTCCCCTGGCGCACCGGGCGGATCGGGCGGCCCCGAAGGGCCGGGAGGACCCCGGGGCGGCACCCCCGGCAACGACCAGACCATGCAAATCGCCCTTGGTGGACTTGGGGGACGTAAGGAATGACTGACCGTGCAGGCCGCCGTCGCGCCCGTCGGATCGCGATAGGCACGGCGGTGGTACTAGCGCTGGCCGGAATGAACGGGCCGTGGCTGTACCGCTTCGGCACCGAGAAATACCACCAGTACAAGATCAATCAGCCCGAGTACAAAGCCGCGAACGGCAAGTGGGAGATCATCGAGTTTCCCGAGGAGCACCGGCTGAACACCATCCACGCGGCGCTGCTGCGCACCGGCAAGGTGCTGCTCGTCGCGGGCTCGGGCAACAACCAGGACAACTTCGACGCGAAGAAGTACGACACCCGCATCTGGGACCCGGTCAAGGGGACCATCAAGAAGGTGCCGACGCCCGCCGACCTGTTCTGCACCGGCCACACCCAGCTGGCCAACGGCAACCTGCTGATCGCGGGCGGCACCAAGCGGTACGAGAAGCTCAAGGGTGACGTGAAGAAGGCGGGCGGCCTGATGGTCGTCCACAACGAGAACCCGGACAAGCCGATCACCCTGCCGGCCGGCACCAGGTTCACCGGCAAGGAGAACGGCAAGACCTTCGTCTCCAAGGACCCGGTGCTGGTCCCGCGCGCCAAGAAGAACTTCGACAAGGAGACCGGCGCGTTCCTGGGCAACACCCCGGGCTACGGCCGTACCTACGTCGAGGCGGAGAGGGAGGGCAACAAGTACGCGACCGGCACGCAGGACAACTACACCGTGCAGGGTCTCACCGGCGAGGACGCGAAGAACACGTACGGCATCGCCGAGAAGCTCGCCCTGGACAAGAAGGACTTCCAGGGCATCGACGACGCCTTCGAGTTCGACCCGGTCGCCGAGAAGTACATCAAGGTCGACCCGATGAAGGAGTCCCGCTGGTACCCGACGCTCACCACCCTGAGCGACGGCAAGATCCTCAGCGTCTCCGGCCTCGACGACATCGGCCAGCTGGTCCCCGGCAAGAACGAGGTCTACGACCCGAAGACCAAGGAATGGACGTACACCGAGGAGGAGCGTCAGTTCCCGACGTACCCGGCGCTGTTCCTGATGCAGAACGGCAAGATCTTCTACTCGGGTTCCAACGCGGGCTACGGACCGGACGACGTGGGCCGCGAGCCGGGCGTCTGGGACCTGAAGACCAACAAGTTCGACAAGGTCCCCGGGCTCAGCGACCCGAACATGATGGAGACGTCCGGCACGGTGCTGCTGCCGCCCGCCCAGGACGAGAAGTACATGGTGATCGGCGGCGGCGGCGTCGGCGAGTCCAAGCTGTCCAGTGAGAAGACCCGGATCGTCGACCTCAAGGCCGACGACCCGAAGTTCGTGGACGGCCCCTCGCTGGACAAGGGCACCCGCTACCCGCAGGCCTCGGTCCTGCCGAACGACGACGTGCTGATCACGGGCGGCTCGGAGGACTACCGGGGACGCGGCGACTCCAACATCCTCGAGGCGCGGATCTACGACACGGAGAAGAACGAGCTCCAGCGGGTCGCCGATCCGCTGGTGGGCCGCAACTACCACTCCGGCTCGATCCTGCTGCCCGACGGCCGCGTGATGGTCTTCGGCTCCGACTCGCTCTACGCCGACAAGGCCAACACCAAGCCGGGCAAGTTCGAGCAGCGCATCGAGATCTACACCCCGCCGTACCTGTACGGCGACACCGAGCAGCCCGACCTGTCCGGCGGTCCGAAGACCATCGAGCGCGGTGAGTCCGGCACCTTCACCTCGAGGGACGCCGCGTCGATCAAGAGCGTGCGGCTGATCCGGCCGAGCGCCTCGACCCACGTCACCGACGTGGACCAGCGCTCCATCGCGCTGGACTTCAAGACCGACGGCGACAAGATCACCGTGACGGTCCCGGAGAACCGGAACCTGGTCCAGTCCGGCTGGTACATGATCTTCGTCAACACCGGCGACGGCACGCCCAGCAAGGCCCAGTGGGTCCAGGTGCCGTAGCGGCACGCAGCTGAGACAGGGGGCGCCCTCCGCGTGGGGGCGCCCCCTGTCGCGTACGTACGGCGGCTGTCCGAGCCGACGCTGTTGGCCCGAAACAATCTTGCCGGGCGCATGGCACTGGTGTGACCTCGGTACGACAGTGCCGGCGTGCGGGTCAGCCGTGGCGGGGGAAACGGAAGATGGCCGAGTCGACCGCATCGGAACAGGTGGCCGAGGACGTCCTCGCCGCCGCGACCGTCCAGGTCGCGGCCGCCGACGGACACATCGGGGGCCTCGGGGTGCTCATCGCCCCCACCCTGGTCCTGACGTGCGCCCATGTCGTCCTGGGCGCCTCCCGGCTCCCCCTCACCCGCGCCGAACAGCCGCCCTCCCCCGTCCGGGTGCGTCTCGCCCTCAGGGACGGTGAGGAGACCGAGGCGGTCGTCCGCGACTGGGTGCCGGTGCGCGAGGACGGCAGCGGGGACGTCGCCGTCCTGTCGCTGGCCGGCCCGCTCCCCGGCGCCCGCCCGGTGCCGATGGTGGCGCCCCGCACGGTGTGGAACCACCCGGCGATCATTTTCGGACTGCCCGACGACGGCACCGGCGGCGGCTGGCACACCGCCGTGCTGCGCGCCCGCACCGGCACCGGGCGCCTGCAGATGTCCCCGTCCGACGCCCAGGCCGACCCGGTCCAGCGCGGCTTCAGCGGCTCGGCGGTGTGGGACCTGGACCTCGGCGCCGTGGTCGGCATCGTCGCGTCGGTCTCGTCACCGCGCCGCGGCCAGAGCTTCTGCATCCCCACCGGCACCGTCCTTGAGGAGGTACCGGCCCTGGCCGGACTCCTCGCGCCCGCCTCCCCCTTCCCCGGGCTGCGCCCCTTCACCGAGGAGAACAGCGCGCACTTCTTCGGCCGGGACGAGGATGTCACCGCCGTCATAGACCTGCTCTGCCCGGACGGACCGCCCGAGGGCTGCGTGACCCTGACCGGGCCCTCCGGTTCGGGCAAGTCCTCCCTGCTGATGGCCGGTGTGGCACCCCGACTGCGGGAACAGGGGGCGGAGGTCGTCATCCTGCGCGCCGAGGGACGGCTGCCCGACGCCCGCACGGTCCGCGAGACGCTGACGGACCGGGGTCCCGCCCGGGGGACGGTGCTGGCCCTCGACCAGGCGGAGACCCTGCTGCTGCGCCCCGAGGAGGAACTGCGGGAACTGGTGGACGCCCTCCGGGACGCCTGCGCCCGGCACGGCGTCGGCGTGCTCGTGGTCCTGCGCACCGACTTCCAGGACGCCGCCCTGCGCCACGCCGAGCTGAGCCGGCTGGTCGGCGGCGCCCCCGCCCACCCCCTGGGCCTGATGAGCCGCGAGCAGCTCACCGAGGTGGTCCGGCTGCCGCTGCGCGCGTTCCCCGGAGTGGAGTACGACAACGGGCTGGCCGACCGGCTCGTCGAGGACGCGGCGGGCCGGCCCGGGGCCCTGCCCCTGCTGGGGTTCGTGCTGACCACCCTGTGGGAACGACAGGTCGGCGGCCTGCTGCGCCTGGACACCTACCGTGAACTGGGCGGTGTGGGCGGTGTGCTGAGCAGCACCGCCGACTCGGCCTGGCGCCGCGCGCTGCGGGGCGCGCCCCCGCACACGGCGGCCGGTCTGCTCCGGGCGCTGATCCAGCTGCCCCCGGGCGGCACCACGGCGCTGCGGGCCCGGCTCGCCCGCCGCGATGCCGGCGAGGAGCGGTGGGCCATCGCCCGGCGCCTGGCCGAGGCACGCGTGCTGGTGCTGGGCGCGGACCCTGAGCAGGGCGAGACGGTGGAGCTGGCCCACGAGGCCCTCATCGAGCACTGGCAGCCGCTGGCCGAGCAGTTGGAGAGCGACCGCGCGTTCCTCGCCTGGCGCGGCGAGCTGCGCTACGACCGGGCGCGCTGGTGGCGGGAGGGACGGCCGGACGGGGCCCTGCTGGAGGATCCCGCGCTCGCCACGGCGGAGCAGCGGCTCGCCGAGCGGGGCGACGAACTGACGGACGACGACCGGGAGTTCATCGCGGCGAGTACCGCTCTGCGGGAGCGCAAGCGACGCGAGGCGCACAAGTCCGAGCGGCGCAGACGGTGGCTGCGGTACCTGGGCGTGACGGTCACGGTCCTGGCCGTGGTGGCCGCCTCGGTGGTGTCCGTGCTGTACCTGAATCTGCTTCAGGAGCAGCGCCGGCTGGCGTCGGACCGGCTGGCCCAGCAGGCGGCGACGTACGACGACGTGTCGCTGGTGACCTCCGCGCTGTTCACCGCCGCCGCGTACCGCACGGACGCCCGCCCGGACGCGCGGTCCGCGCTGCTCGCGCAGTATCTGCGGCTGCGGGACGTGGAGCGGATCGCGTTGGAGGACCGTGACGAGGTCGAGAGCGTCGCGCTCACCGAGAACGGCGAGCGGCTGTACGCGCTGCTGAAGAACGGCGCCTTCGCGGAGGTGGACCTGCGGCGGAAAGAACGGCAGAAACCCCTCTCGCGTACCAAGGACAGCGACAACCAGCTCATCGCGGTCTCCCCCGACGGGAGCGTCGTGGCCCGGGCGAACGACTGGGGCCTGGTGTCGCTCGGGGTGCGCGACACCGCCGATCCCCGCTCGCGGGCGCTGAGGCTTGTCCCCCTGCGCAAGGTCGCGGACGTGGAGGACAACCTGCGGGGCGTCCACGACCTGCGCTTCGACGGCGACGGTGAGCGTGTCCTCGCCGCGATCCCCCGCGAGGGCGTGCTCGTGTGGCGCACCGAGGACGGCCGCCGTACCGGACGGACGCTCACCGCGCCCCGCGGCTGGGACGCGGCGCAGGCGTGGTTCGGCGCGGACGGCACGGTGGTGGCGCGGATCGTGCCCGCCGGCGCCGAGGCGGACGACCGGCGCGGCCGGCTGGTCTCCTGGGACCTGGAGCGCGGGACGCTCCACCGCCCCTGGGGCGAGCGGGCCACCGCATCCGCCGCGGTCAGCGGCAACGGGCGGGTCCTGGTCACCTGTACGGAACAGGGTGTGCTGGAGGCCTGGCGGCTCGGCGGGACACCGCGCCGCTTCCAGAACTGGAACAACGCCGGTTTTCCCGGGCTGTGCCCCCTGTACGCACCCCGTCTCGACGCCTCCGGCCGCTATCTGGTCAACCCCACGGGCCGTATCGGCGCCGACCTGGGCCGACTGCGCTTCCTGGTCCTCGACCTGGAGAAGGGCTGGCCCGCCACGTTCGACACGCCGGCCCCGGCGGTCGAGGACCACAACGTCACCGGCCGCGCGTTCGCACCGCCGGTGGCCCTGGCCGGGCCCCCCGACGACCTGCGGGCGGCGGTCGGCGTCGGCGGGAGCATCGTCACCGTACGGGTCCGGCCGCCCGCGGAGTTCGACACCAACGCGCTGATCCACCGCATCCGCACCCTGGACGCGGCGCAGGACAGGATGGCGGTGGTCGACAGGGACGGCACCGGACTACGGCTCTTCAGCCTCTCCGACCGGCGGCTGCTCGCAAGGGCGCGAGCGTCACAGCCGCTGGCCGCCCTGTACGCCGCGTTCACTCCGGACGGGAAGCGGGTCCTGACCATCGCCGAGGACCAGCGCACGGTCCTGGTGTGGCGGATCGCCGAGGAGTCGGGCAGGACCCGGCTCACCGAGGCGCACCGGCTGAAGCTTCCCGCACCGTCCGGCCTGACAGCGGCCGGTCCCGATCCGCTCACGGGACTCACCCCGTCGTGGATCAACATCGGTTTCCCGGACGACACCCACGCGGTGATCTCTGGACTGTCGTACGTCTCGCGCTGGCGGCTCGACACCGGTGAGCAGGACGGCAGGACGTATCAGCCCTCGGTCCAGGAGCGGTACCAGCTCGCCAACGAGGCGGCCTGGACCTTCGCCGGTGCCGTCCCGGGCACGTCCCGGGCGGTCGTGCGTTCGCTGGACGAGGTCGGGGTCTGGGACTTCGACACCGGGGAGTTCACCCGGTGGTTCCCGCGGGACCGCGACGAGCGGGCGATACGGTCCATGGTCCTGTCCCCCGACGGAAAACTGCTGGTCGTGCTGTTCACCGGGGGACAGGTGCGGAGCTGGGACGTCCGGAAGAAGGACTGGACCGATCTGGACCTCACCTACGACGACGTGTACTGGCTCGGCCACTTCCTGGACGACCGCGTCCTGCACACCACCACCGAGGCCGGTGAGCAGCTGGTGTGGGACGTGGCGAAGCGTCAGGAGCTGTACCGCTACTACGTCGGCCCCGGGGCGACGGGCTCCCCGAGTCCGGACGGCAAGAAGCTCGCCCTCCTGGACGGATCGCGTGCCTCCGTCGTTCCGCTCGACCCCGAGCGATGGATCGAGCGGGTCTGCACACTCGCCCAACGGAACCTGACCGACGCCGAGAAGGACCTCGCGGCCGACCGGGGCGAGGTCGACGACCTGTGCTCCGGTCACTGAGCGTCCCTCCGACCACGGTCCGGCAGCACGTCAAGCCTTGGGCCTTGCACGGCCGACCCCCTGGGGCAGGCGCGTCGGCCTGCCCCGGGCGCGGCACGGGTTTCAGTCGCTGGCCTTGGCGAGGTCCAGGGCGTAGTCCGCCCACCACTGGCCCGCCTTCGGGCCGCCCTTGCACTCGCCGTCCGACTCGCCGGGGCGCTTCACCCACAGGTAGGCGTCGACCAGCGGGTCCGCGGTGTCCACGGTCGGGGTCTCGCCGAGCGCGCGGCCGGGCGGGTTGCACCAGCGCTCGTCCGCGGCGCCCTCGGTGTAGGGGCCGTTGCCGTTGCGGCTGGTGTCGATGACGAACGGCTTGTTGCCGAACTTGGCGGAGAGCTGCTTGCCGTAGGCGATGGAGTCCTCGGTCGTGTAGAAGTTCGACACGTTCACCGAGAAGCCGTCGGCCTGGTCGATGCCCGCCCGCTTGAGCGGGTCGTAGATCTGATCGGGGTTGCCCCAGCCCGCGTTGCCGGCGTCCAGGTACACCTTGGTGTTCTTCAGGCTCTTGAGCTTGGCGACGGCGCCGCTGAGGAGGTCGTAGCGCTCCTCGTGGAACTGCTCCGGGGTGCAGCCGTCCGCCAGGTGCAGCACCGCGTCGGGCTCGAGTATCACCGTCGCCGGACGGTTCCCGATGCCCTTGGCGACCCCGTCGACGAACTCCCGGTAGGCGTTGCCGTCGGCGGCGCCGCCCTGGGAGTACTGGCCGCAGTCGCGGTGCGGGATGTTGTAGAGCACGAGCAGTGCGGTGCGGCCGACCTTGTCGGCTCCCTCGGTGAAGCCGCGTGCCTGCTCCTCGGGGTTCTCCGGACTGATCCACTCGCCGACGGGCTGCTCGGCGATCTTGCGGATCTGCTGGGCCTCGGCCTTCTTGCCGTCCTGCTGCAGTTCGGCGACCTTCCGTACGGCGAGACCCTCGGGATTGACCCAAAAGGGGTCGGCCTCCTTCGGCTGCTGCGTGATGACACCGGCCGCATCCCCCTGGCCCTTCCCCTTGTCGTCGCCGGAGGAGGAACACCCCGTGATCAGCAGTGCCGCCCCCAGCACCGCTGCGGACGCCCGCCTCCCGGCGAACGCCCCGACCCCCCTGCTGCCGTACATCCAACCCCCCTTGGGTGCACTTGTTCCAAGTGTTCCGAGCCCCAATCCTGACATACGCCCCGCGGCACCCACGAGGCCAAGTCCGCCTTGTCCGTGAGCTGTTACAGCATGGTGCCGATGCGGGAGCGCACCGGCGCGCCGACGGGGCCCGTGCCTGGGGCCACCTGCGGCGATGTCACGGACCGCTACCGGTACAGGACGTTGGCGTCGATCATTCCGGTGCGGCCCGGCACCGTTTTCTCTCTGAAGTCGTGCGCACCGACCCGTCCGGGTCACTCCCGCGCCCCGGTCCCTACCGGCTTCCCGCGCGGCCGCGGGTCACTCCCGCGGCCCGGGCCGCCCGCGCGGTCGAGGCCCGGTGAGTGTGAGGGCGAGGCGGGCTCGGGGTCCGATGTTTCAGCCGCCGGCCGGGTACGCGGAGACGATCACGTGTTCCGCGCAGGCGCCGGCGGCCTCGCCGCAGGTAATCAGCCGCAGCTCGGCCCGTCCGTCGCGGCGCGGGGCGTGGGCCTGCCGGGCGTCGGGGCCGTCCCGGTCGACGACCCGGACGTCCCGCACGGTGAACGCGGCGGCCTCGCCGTCCGCACCGACCACCCTGATCTCCTGGCCGACGGCGGGCAGGTTCCCGGCGTCGCCGATCCGCGCCGCCATCAGCGCGGTGCCGGGAGCACCCGGGACCGCCCCGTCCGCATACCAGGCGACCGCACCGGGCGGGGGCGGTGCGAGGACGCCGTGTTCGTCCAGACCGCGGGCGGTCACCGGAGCCCGTACATCGAGCGCGGGCATGTCGAGGCGGCGCGGCACCGTGGCGGAGTGCGCGAGGGACGGGCGTCCGGCCGCCGCCATGTCGCCGGTCGCGGGCCCGGTCAGCCCGGCGGGCGTACCGGCCGGCGCCGGACCGCCCCACAGCCACAGCCCGAGCAGCAGCACCAGCCAGGCCACCCCGGCGAGCAGCCGCCCCATGCCCGACGGGAGGCGTACCTCCTCGCGACCCCCACCCGCACGGACAGTGATACGCAGGGAACCCATCGTGAACCTCCAGACACACCTGGAGGTTCCCGCGCGGGCCCGGGGCCCGCATCCCCGCCCCGGCGCCGACTGCTCCGTACGGGTGAACGCGGCGGATCAGATCAGGTCGACGAGGTCCGCGACGGAGTCCACGACCTTCGAAGGGCGATACGGGAAGTTTTCCACCTGCTCCGGCTTGGTCACGCCGGTGAGCACCAGGAAGGTCTGCATCCCCGCCTCCATGCCGGCCAGGACGTCGGTGTCCATGCGGTCGCCGATCATCGCGCTGCTCTCGGAGTGGGCCCCGATGGTGTTCAGCCCGGTGCGCATCATCAGCGGGTTCGGCTTGCCCGCGAAGTACGGGTCCCTGCCGCTCGCCTTGGTGATCAGCGCGGCCACGGCACCGGTCGCCGGGAGCGGGCCCTCGGGGGCCGGGCCGGTCTCGTCGGGGTTGGTGCAGATGAAACGGGCACCGTTGTTGATGAGACGGACCGCCTTCGTCATGGCCTCGAAGGAGTACGTCCGGGTCTCCCCGAGGACGACATAGTCGGGCTCGTGGTCGGTGAGGATGTAGCCGATGTCGTGCAGCGCGGTGGTCAGTCCGGCCTCGCCGATGACGTACGCCGAGCCGCCGGGACGCTGGTCGTCCAGGAACTGGGCGGTGGCGAGGGCGGACGTCCAGATGTTCTCGATCGGGACTTCCAGGCCCATGCGGCGCAGCCGGGCGTGCAGGTCGCGCGGGGTGTAGATCGAGTTGTTGGTGAGGACCAGGAAGGGGCTGCCGGATTCACGCAGCTTCTTGATGAAGGCGTCGGCGCCGGGGATCGGTACGCCCTCGTGGATCAGCACCCCGTCCATGTCGGTGAGCCACGATGTGATCGGCTTGCGGTCTGCCATGTGCGGGATCTCCTGCCGTACGCGTTCCTGCGTCCGCCCAGCCTAAACAGCCCGGGATCATGAGGGAATGCCCCACGCATGGCGCGGGCAATCGCGACTCCCGCAGCACCTTAACGGCCCGCCCTCACGCGTCCCCCCGCCCGAACACCGGCGCCAGCACAAGCTGCGCCGCCCCTTCCGCAACCCCCAGCACCCCACCCCCCGCAAGCCGCACCGGCACCGTCGTCTCCCCCGTACGCTCCGCACGCGCCGCCAACACCGCCTGCACCCCCTCCACAAACGCCCCGGCCCCCGCCTCGATCGTCCGCCCCCCGAGGAGGACCAGGTCAATATCCAGCAACCCCACCAGATTCGCCGCAGCCGCCCCCAGCACCCGCGCCGCCTCCTCGACCTCCCCCCGAGCCACCGCACCCAGACAGAGCACCTCCACGCACCCCCGGTCCCCGCACCCGCACGGCGGCCCGTCCAACTGCAGCACCTGGTGCCCGAACTCCCCCGCCCCCGTCCGCGGCCCCCGGTGCACGCTCCCGCCGATCACCAGCCCCGCCCCCAGCCCCGTCCCCAGGTGCAGATAGGCGAACGAACCGCCCACTCCCCCGACCGCAAGCCGCAGCGCCGCCGCGTTGGTGTCCTTGTCGACGACCACCGGCACATCCAGCCGCTCCGCCAGCGCGTCCCGCAGCGGAAAGCCGTCCCACTCGGGAAACCCGGTCACCCGGTGCAGCACACCCCGCCGGTGATCGAGCGGCCCCGGCAGCGCCACCCCCACCCCGAGCAGCGCACGCCGGCTTCCGTCCACCTCCACCCGCAGCGATTCAACAACCCCGGCCACTCCCGCGAGCACCTCATCCGCCCCCGCCCCCAGATCCAGCGGCGCCCTCCGCCGGGCCACCACCGCCCCGTCAAGGTCGACCAGCACCGCCCGCGTCTCGTCGCGGTCCAGATGCACGCCCACCGCGTGCCCGGCCTCCGGCACCAGGCGCAGCACCGTGCGCGGCTTGCCGCCCGTGGATGCCCGGCGTCCCGCCTCCGCGGCGAGCCCGTCCTCCCGCAGCCGGGCCGTGATCTTGCTGACCGCCTGCGGGGTGAGCCCGGTCCGCTCGGCGAGTTCCAGCCGACTGATGCCCTCCGTCCCCGCGGTCCGCAGCAGATCCAGCACGAGCGCGGTGTTATGGCTGCGCAGGGCAAGAAGATTCGCCCCCAGTTGCCCCGCCCGCCCCGCGCCGCCCGCGTCACTGCCCTCGTTCATGCTCCTCACCCGCCCATTCTCCCTCCCGCTTGCACTTTGGCAACAGCGTTGCGAAAGTAGTCCCATGACTGGCACTCCCCTCCGCGTCGGCCTCGTCGGCTACGGCCTCGCGGGCTCCGTGTTCCACGCCCCGCTGATCGCCGCGACCAAGGGCCTCGCGCTCGACACGGTGGTCACCTCGAACCCCGAGCGGCAGCAGCAGGCCCGCGCCGCGTTCCCGGACGTACGCATCGCCGCGACCCCGGACGAGCTGTTCGACCGCGCCGACGAGCTGGACCTGATCGTCATCGCGTCCCCGAACAAGACGCACGTCCCGCTCGCCACCGCCGCGCTCGAGGCCGGTCTGCCGGTCGTCGTGGACAAGCCCATCGCCGGTACGGCGGCCGAGGCCCGCGCGCTGGCGGCGCTCGCGGAGGAGCGCGGACTGTTCCTCTCCGTCTTCCAGAACCGCCGCTGGGACAACGACTTCCTCACCCTGCGCAAGCTGATCGACGAGGGCGGGCTCGGCGACGTATACCGCTTCGAGTCCCGCTTCGAGCGCTGGCGCCCGCAGCTCAAGGGCGGCTGGCGCGAGTCCGGCGACCCGGCGGAGATCGGAGGTCTCCTCTACGACCTCGGTAGCCACGTCGTCGACCAGGCCCTGGTCCTCTTCGGCCCGGTGACCTCCGTGTACGCCGAGTCGGACATCCGCCGCGAGGGCGCGCGGACCGACGACGACACGTTCATCGCGCTCACGCACGAAAGCGGAGTCCGCTCCCACCTCTATGTCTCCGCGACCACGGCCCAGCTCGGCCCGCGTTTCCGCGTCCTCGGCTCGAAGGCCGGGTACGTCAAGCACGGCCTGGATCCCCAGGAGGCCGCCCTGCGCGACGGCGCACGCCCCGGCCCCGGCTGGGGCACGGAGCCCGAGGAGCTGTGGGGCCGCGTAGGCGCCGGCGAGTCCCCGGTGACCGGCGGCGGCACCCCCGTACCGACCCTCCCGGGCGACTACCCCGCCTACTACACGGGCGTGGCGCGCGCCCTCCTGGACGGCGCCCCCAACCCGGTGACCGCGCTGGAGGCGGCCGCCGCCCTCGACGTACTGGAGGCGGCCCGCCGCTCCGCCGACGAGAAGGTGACGGTGACCCTGTGACCACTCCCGAACCGACCCCGACGGTGGAGGAACTCGAGGCCCAGGAACGCCGCCTGGTCTTCCAGCGGTTCACCTACGACGACGCGTGGGCGCTCGGCTCGCTGCTGGTGGAGATGGCCCGGGAGCGCCAGGCCCCCGTGGCCATCGACATCCACCGCTCCGGCCAGCAGCTCTTCCACGCCGCCCTGCCCGGTTCGGCCCCCGACAACGACGCGTGGATCGCCCGCAAGCGCCGTGTGGTGGAGCGCTACGGTTCCGCCTCCTACCTGGTGGGCGCCCGCCACCGCGCCAAGGGCACGACCTTCGAGGCCTCCTCCCGCCTCGACCCCGACACCTACGCGGCCCACGGCGGCTCCTTCCCCATCACGGTGGAGGGCGCAGGCGTCATCGGCGCGGTAACGGTCTCAGGCCTCCCCCAACTGGAAGACCACAAGCTGGTAGTAGAAGCCCTGACCCACTACTTGACCCAGCCCCAGAACGCCTAGGAACGCGGGGAACTGCGCAAACGGGGTCTGGCGCGAAGCCCAGGCCCAGGACGCTTAGGGGCGCGGGGAACTGCGCAACGGGGTCTGGGGCGGAGCCCCAGGGACGGGAAGGGAAGGGGCGGCGGGGGCGAAAAAAGGATGACGTAGGTGAACGGCACTCACCGATAAAGCACGGCCCTCTCCACCACGCTCCAGGCCGTGCTCGTCGCCATGTAAAGCCCGGCCGCCAGCGGCATCACAGCCACGGTGACAAGCGTGAAGAAGGACATGAACGGCATCACCTTGACCACCGCCCCCACCCCCGGCACCTGCTCCCCGTCCCCCGCACCCGCTACCACCGGCTGCGCAGCCATCATGCCCCGCGACAGCCGATAGCTGAACCACGCGACCACCGCGACGACCGCGAACAGCCCGAGATAGACAAGCCCCGCCCCGCCAAACACCCCGCCGTCCCCCAGCGCATCCGCCCACCGCCCGCCAAGCGGAGCCCCGAGCAGCCGGTGCCCCAGGAGCTCATTGGCGCGCCCACCGATCGTCTCGCTCGAAAACAGGTGGTACAGCAGAAAGAACGCAGGCAGCTGCAACAGACTCGGCAGACACCCGGACACCGGCGAAACCTTCTCCGCGGTATGCAGTTCCAGCACGGCCCGCTGAAGCCTCTCGGGGTTATGCCGATGCTTGCGCCGCAGCTCAGCGATGCGCGGCTGAAGCGCCGCCCGAGCCTTCTGACCGCGCGCGGCGGCCCGCGAGAGAGGGTGGACGAGAAGACGTACCAGCGCGGTGAACAGAACGATCGCGGCGGCCGCCGCGGAGACGCCGAACACCGGCTGAAGCAGGTCAGCCAGGCGGCCGACCAGGCTGGCGAAGACGGACATGGGTGAGCCCTCCGAGGGTCTCGTCGTGCCGGAAGTACCGGAAAACCGGTATGTGAAATGGCGGCATGACGACCCGCAGCAAGGCGCGGCGGACGAACATGATGAACGAACGCGAAAAAGGTGCCGTGCCCTACGCGGCGGTCGCCGGCAGGGCGTGTCCGGGCGCCCGGGGCCGGGTGCGTCCCTTGGCGTCGGGATCGCGCTGAGGCAGGAAGGCGGTACGCCGGTCGCGGTCGCGGATGGCCGTACGCACCCGGGTGGGCGGGACGGCGGGCACGCAGCGCGCGGCGACGAACGCGCAGACGGAGAGCGCGGTGCCGGCCGCGGCGGTCGCGGCGAGCGCGACGTCGACCACGGAGAGACCACCGGCGGCGGGCAGCAGAAGCAGCACGACCGGGAGCAACGGGAGGAGCACGGAACGCACGGTCACCCACTGACGGATCACGTCGCCCCTCCCCTATCGAAACAGCCCGTACCGGAGTTATACCGGATCGACCTCACCGGGTCCCGCTCGAGCCCGCACCCCCACAACGTCCGCCACGGCACCACAGTTCCACAGGCCGGACCTTCCTGGTTCTGCGAGAACGGCCCTGCCCCGAACCGACCTCCCCCCGCGCTCTCACCTCCTGTCACCCCTCGGCAGTACGGTGTCCCCCATGCGCCCCGACACGCCTGCCGAAAACGTCGACCACACCGCCGAAGCCGCTCGACTGGAGCGGGCCGCCGATCTCTACCCCGAGGACGCCGAGGCCCTGCTCCTGCGGGCCGCCGCCCACCGGGAACTCTCCGGCGACCGCCCGGCCGCGACGACCCTCTACGACCGCCTCCTCGCCTCGGACGCGAACCTGGACCAGCCGTTCCTTGTCCGCGCCCTGAAGGCGTCGAACCTGTGGGAGTACGGCCACGAGGCGGAGGCCCGCGCGATCATCACCGGCATCCGCGCGGCGGCCCCGCGCGACCCGGCCCCTTGGGTGATCGTCGCGGAGTCCCTGGAGTCGCACGACGAGCTGGAGCAGGCGCACGAGACGTTCACGCAGGCGGTACGCCTCCTGCTGACCGAGGGGACCCGGCCTCCCCGCGCCACCCACCCGCTCCTCTTCGGCCGCCACCGCGTCCGCAGGATGCTCGGCGCGGCGCACGACGAGTGGGACGCCCTGGCGGACACCGTCCACACGCTGCCGATCACCCTGGACGAACTCCACGACCCCAAGCGCGTGTGGTCCCTGGGCTCGGAGAACCCGGCGGAACTGGAGGCGGAGATCATCCGCCTGCGCGCGGAACTGGGCGCGTTCCGCGAGGCCCTGTCCCGCCCGTTCCCGGTGGCGGTCCTGCACTGGCCGGCGAACGAGCTGGCCGAGCTGACGGAGGCGTACCCGGCCCTGGCGGAGGAGTACCCGTCCTACGAGGCCCACCTGGCGACGATAGAGGCGGCCCTGCGCGAGCTCGCGTTGTCGGGCACACCGAACCTGGGCATCGTCACGGGCACGGTCCCGTCGTACGAGGCCTTCGCGGCCTCGGAGCTCAGCTCCCCCGCCGACCCGGCCCTGCTCCCCCAGTACGCCACGACCCTGGCGGCCCGGGGCCGCGCGGTGGCGTGGCCCCCGGAGCGGACGGCCGCGTGCTGGTGCGGCTCGGGCCGGGCGTACGGGGAGTGTCACGGGGCCGACTGACCGGACGCACAGGTGCCACCACCGGTCGGTGTCGGCTGGCCGGAACCGGAGCCCGACCGCGTTCGTCTCGTGGGGAAGAAATCAACTCGGGGGAGGCCGCATGGACCAGCCATGGCTCACGATCATGCTCATCGTTGCTGCCGCCGCGGTGGCGTTGGGTGTCCACGTCATGCGCGGCGCCCTGCACCAACGGCGGGCCCTGTACCGCCTCGGCGTCCGGGGCGTCCGCACCCGCGGCGAGGTGGCCCGCAACGCCCGCCGCGAGGGCCCGACGATCCATCCCCCGCAGGTCCGCTACCAAGGCCCGCCCGTCGGCCGCCCCGACGCCCCGCGCACCCAGACCTACCGCCGCGCCCCGCTCAACCACGAGTCCCACCCCCTGTACGCGGGCGTCCCGGTCGTCGTGCGCTACGACCCGAGCGACCCGCGCCGGGTGGTCGTCGTCCACACGAAGGACGGCAGACCGGGAAACGTGTCGTACTCGGCGACGGCGAATCTCACCTGGGGGGTCTTCTTCGTGCTGTTCGGGGTGGGGATGGGCATGGCGGCGTTCCTGTAAAGCACCCGGCGACCCACTCCTCGATGCCGTCCAGCGCGGCCCGCGCCGGCGTGCCAACCGTCACTCAGCAGACGGCCCCCGGCGCAGTCGCGACCGCCCTCAGCAGATCCCGCACGAGCTCGAAATCAACGCGATCCGGCCTGCGGAACCGCAGACATCCCTTGCCCATGTCATGTCCGGCCAGCCGCTCCTCGAACGCGTCCCGGACGTCGCCGCGCATCAGATAGAACGAGATGTACTGCTTCTGACTCGCAAACGCGATCTCCCCGACCCCGCCCCGCTCATACACGGGCATGCCGTACGCCATGACCTCGTCGAACCCGCCGAGCTCGGCCCGGCACAGCCGCCGCAGCCTGCCGAGAACGTCCCTGCGCTCCTCGGGGGCCTCGGCCAGGTAGGCATCGACATCTCCTGCGCTGCTCTGCACCATGTGGGGAGTTTATTGCGGGCTTGCAGAGTCGGTGTGCGCACGCCAGTCAGCCGACGTCCCCGACCGCCTCCCGCACCTTCGGTGGCGCCGGCAGAATGCTTGTGTGCCTGGTGCGATCCCGTCCTCCCCCGGCGTCTCCGCCCGCATGAGTCGCCAGAACCGCCGCGACACCGCTCCCGAGGTGGCTGTCCGGCGCATCCTGCACGCCGACGGCCTGCGGTACCGGGTGAACGTGCCCGTGCCCGGCATGCCGCGACGCACGATCGACATCGTCTTCCCCAAGGCCAAGGTCGCCGTGTTCCTCGACGGCTGCTTCTGGCACGGATGCCCGCAGCATGCGACCAGCCCGAAGGCGAACGCCGAGTGGTGGCGTACCAAGCTCGACAAGAACATTGCGCGCGACGCCGAAACGACCGAGCATCTGACAGAGGAGGGATGGACCGTCCTCCGCTTCTGGGAGCACGAGGCCGTCGACGACGTGGCCTCCCGGATCACCGCCGTGGTGGAACCGCGACGGGAGGCCGACAACCGATCCTGAACGGAGACGGGCTCCTCACTCCTCGTCCCATTTAGTCCGTTATGAGTCCGCATGCTCGTAAAGCGGGTTGCGAGATCGATTTACTAAGCAACGACCTACACCAATAATGTGTAGGCGATGTGAACGCGGGGGCGTTGATCTGTGTCGCAGGATGCCTGCCGAACAGGCGAACGATGAACGAAAGCGGGGGCGGTCGACACATGACCGACGATTTCGATGCCATGTACGAGACGTTCCAGGCACTTCTGGAAACGTTTCCGCCCTCGGAGGCCGTCAAGCGGCTCGAACTGCTCGGCGTCGAACAACACGTCATCGAGGAGATCCGCCGGCGTCACGAGGAGCGCACGATCCGCATCAGGGAGCTCCAGGAGCCCCACGCGGTGGTCCTGGGCAACCGGGACACCTGGTACACGGGCCCGCAGGCCAAGGACAAGTGCTGGCCCGCGATCCAGAAGTTGCTCCGCAAGGACGGCTGGCCGGAGAAACCCGCCATCCAAGATCTCGACGACTCGTCCACCCGGGTCGTCTCCCTGCTCAACCACCCCAAGGAAAAGGCATTTTCGACCCGCGGCCTGGTGGTCGGGTACGTGCAGTCCGGCAAGACCACGAATTTCACCTCGGTCATGGCCAAGGCGGCCGACCGCGGCTACAAGCTCTTCATCGTGCTGGCCGGCATCCACAACGGACTCCGCCGCCAGACGCAGGCCCGACTGGTGCAACAACTCGTCGAGCCCAACCCCTCGATGTGGTCGCAACTCACGGGTCTGGACAAGGACTTCACGCCGCAGGAAAACCCCGCGGGCTACTTCGGGAAGAGCAACAAGACGCACGTCCTGTGCGTGGTGAAGAAGAACGCGACGGTGCTGCGCAAGCTGTCGCAGTGGCTGGCCAAAGCCTCCGACTACCTGGAGGACTGCCCGGCACTGATCATCGACGACGAGGCCGACCAGGCGACGGTGGCGACCAAGTCCATCAACCCGCTGATCCTCAGCATCATGAACAGCCTGCCGCGCTCCGCCTACGTCGGTTACACGGCCTCCCCGTTCGCCAACCTGTTGATCGACCCCGCCGCCGAGGACCTTTATCCCCGTGACTTCGTGGTCAACCTGCCCAAGCCCAAGGGCCACTTCGGCACCGAGGTGTTGTTCGGCCGATACGCGCTGGAGGGCGAGGACAAGGAGGACGTCGACGACGGCCACGACATGATCCGCTCGGTGCCGCAGGACGACGTGCAGTGCGTCCGCCCCGAGACGAAGGCCGACGTCGAGGGCTTCGAGCCCGTGATCACGGACAGCCTTCAGCGGGCCATCGACTACTTCTGGCTGGTCACGGCCGCCCGCAGGGTCCGTGGCACCGGCAACCCGCACAGCACGATGCTCGTCCACACGAGTGTCAACACGGCGGTGCACAACAGCTTCAAGGAGCCGTTGGAACACCTGAGGCGGAGAAGGGCCGAGTCGCTCGGCGACGCCGACGTGCTCCGGCGACTGCGCGCGCTGTGGGACGAGGAGACGGCTCGCGTCGCCGCCGAGGAGTTCGGCGAGACCAAGGTGCCGTTCGACTCGCTGCTCCCCGAGTTGCCCGGTGTCCTCGACAGCTGCCGGGTCATCATGGACAACTCCAGCAGCGAGGACCGCTTGGACTACGAGAACGGCCCGGTGGTCGGGATCGCCGTGGGTGGCAACACCCTGTCGCGTGGTCTGACGCTCGAGGGCCTGTCCGTCAGCTACTTCGTGCGGGCGGTCTCCGCCTACGACACGCTTCTGCAGATGGGGCGCTGGTTCGGGTTCCGCAACGGCTACGCCGACCTGCCCAGGATCTGGATGACGGACGAACTGGCCGAGTGGTTCCGTCACCTGGCGACGGTCGAGACAGAGATGAGGCGGGACGTCGACGTCTACATGACGGAGTCCGAGACCCCCCTGACCTTCGCGGTCCGGTTGCGCACGCACCCTTCGCTGCGCGTCACGGCAGCGGCCAAGATGCGCTCGGCGGTCACGGCCGCGTCCTCCTACGGTGGCCGGCGCGTGCAGACCCATTACTTCCGCACCGACGCCGAGTGGCTGCGCGGCAACATCGACGCAGCCCGCAAGCTGGTCGGCGCGTCGATCGCGAACGCCGTGCGGGTGGAGGACCGGTCGACCGAGGGGCGTTTCGTGTTCCGCGACGTGCCCTACGACGTGGTGACCGACTTCCTGGCGGAGTACAAGTTCCACGAAAAGTCGCCGGAGAACGACGGCGAGCTCATGAGCGCGTACATCCGCAAGCGCGTCTCCGCGGCCGGCTCCTTGCGCCGCTGGAACGTGGCCGTCGTCGGCAACCCCAAGGGAGAACCGTTCGCCTTGACGCCGAACGTGGCCGTTGGCCGGAGTGTCCGTGCCCGTCTGGCCGACACGCTGGGCCCCGAGCACGCCGACATCAAGACGCTGATGAGCCGTCGCGACGCCGCGGTCGACCTGTCGGGCGACGTGTCGAAGCTGAAGGAGGAGGAGATCATGAAGGAGCGGAAGGCGCAGCTCCCGGACACCGGACTCCTCATCCTGTACCCCATCGACAAGACGTCCGCGCCCAACCCGCCCAAGCCGACGCGTCGGCCCTTGAACGCCGAGGAGCACGTCATCGGTGTCGGCCTCGTCTTCCCCGAACCTCGCAACGCGGACAGCACCGTGGAGAAGTACATCTCGGCCGACCTCTCCGGCGTTCGCATCGAGGACGAGGACCTCAGCCTCCTGGAGAGTGAGGAGGCGTGATCGAGCCCGGATTGAACAAGCTCGTCGAGGACCGATGGAGCGCACTGGAAGCGAGGCCCACCTCCGGTGAGCACCGCCTCCGTGTGTCGCACCTCCCGGTATCGACCGACGAGGGGCCGATAGCCGCTGCCGTCGACCACGAAGGGCACCATCATCTGCTGGTGCCGGTGAACAGCCGCACCAAGGTCCGCTCCGGCCTCGACGGTCCGGTGCTGCGCCTGCGCAAGCGCCCGCTGGAGGACGAGGAGACCTACCAGACGTACGCGGACCTGGCCTGTCTCCGGGACGACTTCGAGGACCTGTTCACCAGACTGTGCGCCGATGTGCTGTCCACGGTGCAGGAAGCTCCCGAGCACCCCGTCAAGGGGCTGTATCGCGTTCTCGACCGTTGGAAGGCGTTGTTCCAGACCCAGGGGACCGCTCTGGGGCCGGAGCAGCTTGCGGGCCTGTTCGGCGAGCTGCTCGTCCTGGACCGACTGTTGCAACGCGATCCCGGCGCCCACCGCCTGTGGGTCGGTCCAAAGGGACACCGCCACGACTTCTCGACGGGCCTCGACGCGATCGAGGTCAAGGCGGCGGTGGACCCCTCCGGTCGCAAGCCCCGCATACACGGACTGGACCAGTTGGAGCCTCTGCAGGACGGCAGTCTTCACCTGGTGTGGGTCGGGCTGCACCGGATGACGACGTCGGGGGGCGGCACGGGCTTCGTGGAACTGGTCGAGCGCACGCTGCAACGCTGCGACGACGAGAGCGCCCTGCTCGGCCTCCTCTCCGAGGCGGGCTACCGCCACTTCGAGGCCGACCGTTACCGGGACGTCCGTTTCGGTGTCGGGGAGGAGACGTGGTTCAGCGTGCTCCCCGGGTTTCCCGGACTGACCGGCGGCGCGCTCGCCGCGGCCGGCCTTCCGGTCTCCGTACTGGAGGTCGAATACACCATCGACCTCACGGGCGAGGTCGCCGGCACATTGACGCCCGACGAGGTGTCGCGTGTCGTCGAGCGCATCACTCAGGAGTCCGACTGATGGAAGCCTCGTGGTATTCCCAGCCCTACCCGCCCGAGGGGGCCAGCGCCGCCGAAGGCATTCGTAACCAGCTGGGACGTCCGGAACTGGACCTGTTGACCATCCTGGTCCGGGAGTCGGCGCAGAACAGTTGGGACGCCCGCCTACCAGACTCCTCGGCACCGGTCGACTACGGCATCGACATGTGGACGGTCGGACCCGCGCACGCCGGGGCATGGCGGACTCTCCTCCCGGCCGGAGCCCCCACGAACCCCGATCACTTCCCGCTGCGCAACACGCTGAGGCACCCCGTCATCCGCGTGCTCGCCGTATCCGACCGGGGGACACGTGGCTTGGGAGGTCCGACGCGCGCCAACGACGCGGTCGGTACCGATCGGGACTTCGTGTCGTTCATCCGCAACATCGGCGAGCCCCGTGACAGGGCTCTGGGGGGCGGCACGTACGGCTTCGGAAAGGGCATCTTCTACCTGCTCTCCAAGTCCGGCTCCGTGCTGGTGCACTCCCGTTGCCGCACCTCCGATGGAGGCTACGAGACCCGTCTCATCGGGTGCACGCTCTGGAAGAGTTACGTGGCCACCGAGCGCGGAGAAGACCGTCGCTACACGGGCCGGCACTGGTGGGGTGACACCTCTGGCGACGTGGTCGAGCCCTTCGTGGGCACGGCGGCCGACGCCGCCGCCCAGCGGCTGGGTCTGCGGCCGTTCGGCCCACAGGAGACGGGCACGACCGTGGTGGTGATCGACCCGAACCTCGACGAGTTCGAGCAGCCGACGGACGCGGCCGACTACCTGGCCGAGACGATCGCCTGGCACCTCTGGCCCAAGATGATCTCGACGGACGGCAAGCCCCCCGCAATGCGCTTCTCCGTCACCTGCGACGGCGTCCTGTACGAGGTACCGGACCCTCGCACCACGTCCCCGCTGCACATGTTCGTCAAGGCGTACGAGGTGATGAAGAGTGGGCAGGGCCGTGACCTCTCATGTCTGAAGCCGAAGAAACATCTGGGTCGTCTCGGCCTGGACAGGCGCATCATGCCGGCGCTCGAACGGTCCCGTGCCAGGGAGCTTCTCGGCATCGACGACGTCGTTCATCACATGTGCCTGATGCGCCCGGCAGAACTAGTCGTCACCTACCGTCCGGGACCGAAGCCGCCCAGCATTCATCAGGGCTACGCGGGCGTCTTCCGAGCCGACGAGTCCATGGACGAGGTCTACGCCAAGGCCGAACCACCCACCCACGACGCCTGGAACCCTCACTCGCTGGAGCGGCCGGAGAGCACTTACGTCCACACCACGTTCACCCGTATCAGCGAGGCGCTGAACGGGTTGCTCTCCCTCAACGGGAACGCCGGCCAGGGCGCAAGCACCGTGGCCCTGGGAGCCGCCAGCTCGTACTTCTCCGGCCTGGTGGGCGGAGCATGGGGCATCGGCGGAGCCACCGACTACTCCAAGCCGGGCAGCACCGCCACCCGGTCGACCGACGTCGACGACGACACCGGTGGACGCGGACGGCGGACCACGAGGAAGGGCCGGGCTGCTGGAGCGGCGACTGCCGGTGGTGGGTACCAGGCGGACGCCGGTGCGTCGCACGGTACGAGCGACTCGACGCCTCGCCGACGCCCCCGGGTCCAGTACGTCGGCGACCCTTACTACGAGGACCACGGGGAGAGCACTTTGCTGGTGCAGGAGTTCCGGCTACCCGTGCCCGGTCCGCAGCGCGTCCGGAGCGACCTGGCCGTCACGCTGCCGGGAACGGGTGGACGCGAGACGGACCCGCCCATCGGGGCGACCATGCCCGTGCTCGTCGGTTGGCGGGACGCGGCGGGGCGCGTGCACGACGGCGACCCCTGCGTCGTCGAGGGGAGCGATGCTCTGTGGCGTGTGCTTGTCCGTCCCGCCCCTGACACCATGACCGAGATCGGCATCAAGGTCGAGGGAGTGAAGGAGTCGTGACCCGCCGCGTCCTTCCCTACCGCGTCCCGACGGAGGACGTCGTCGCGGCGCAGTCCTGGCGGCTTGTCGTCGAGGACGGCGAGGTGCCGTTGCCTGAAGCCATGCCTGACTGGGACTACCAGATGGACCTGCTCCTGCGCCGGACCGTTCGCGTCGATCTCGAACGCGCACGACGCCAGTCGGGACTGCCCGACGACGCGCCGCTCGTGCTGTCCGCAGTTTGGACGGCCACCGGTTCCAACCTGAGCGGTCCGGCCCAGCAGGTCCGGATGCCCGCGCAAGCCACCGGCACTGCCGAGTTCGACTTCCGTCTGCGCGGCGCCGACCTGGGAGGCGTGGTCCTCCTGGACACCGCGCTACTGCTCGCCGAACGCAGGGTCGACGCACGCCCCTCAACCCCCCGCAGAGCTGGATCGGTGCTGTGGAGCGACCGACAGACTCTGCGACTCCAGGGTGACGCACCGCAGTTCCCCATGGCTGTCATCGACTTCGCGCGGACGTCGTTCCCCGACGATGCCGCTTGGCACCTGCAGATCAGCGGCGGTCTCGACAGCGCGACCATGGGTTCCCTGCTGCTCCTCGTCAACGAGCGCAACAGCACCACCGCCAGTGCCTTCCGGAAGGCGTCGAAACCCGGCCCCGTCGACCGGGTCGTGCTGTCCGCCGTCTACGCGGACGCGGCACGCACCATGGTCGAGCATGCGCTCAACCAGGACGACTTCACCGAGGACACCGACTTTTCCGAGGGATCACTGGGAGCCACCCTCCTGAACCTCGTGGAACAGCTCTTCCCCGGACAGTCGATCACCGACATCCGACTGCGCCGACAGCAGTCCCCTGCCTTGTTCGCCTCCGACCTGCAGGCGGCAGTGAAGATCTTCAAGGTGTAGACATGGGCTTCCTCTATCCTCGGCTGCTCGCGGACCAGGCGAGTCCGCTGTTCCACGAGTACCGCGAGCTGTCCGTGACCGAACTGGCCGCCCGCGTCGACGTGACGCACGAATCCGCCGTCTACGTGGCGACGGGGGGAGACCGGGTCCCCGAGTCTCGTCTGAAGGAACTACGGGAGGGCGTGCTCGACCTCGCGAGACGGGCAGGCTTCCCCGACGACTCGGACCGTGCGCACAACTCCGAGTTCGACCTGGCCTTGGCCGCGTTCTTGCACTCCGAGACGGGCATGGTGCCGGCCGAGGCCGCGGCCCGGGACGTGTGGGCGTTCCTCGCGCTGGTCCTGATGCCGGACGTGGCCTTCTGGCGCTATCCGCAGCCACCGGGGGACCGCATCCTCGCCACGGACCTGACGCGTCATGTGTTCGGTCGGCTCTGGTGGCGGGCCCAGTTGGTTCGGGCGCCTGAGGATCCGGAGCCGTACCACGCGCTGCAGATCCTGGGAGAAGCCGCATTCGACCAGATCTACGCCCGCCGTGCCGCGCTGGGTGGGAGCCCTCATCTCGTGCGTGCCATCCTCCGGGTCTGGAACGGCGTGGATCTGACCGGGCTCAAGAGGCGCGAAACGCTGCAGGACTTCCTCAAGCGTCTGCTCCGCCTCGCCCCCTTCGTGCTGTTCGACGGCATCGACGAGCAGGCTCTGGACCACGAGTTGCGTGCCGTAGCCCAAGAAGCAGTCGATGCCCAGCGCGGATCGTCTTCGACCGGCCCGGCACCTACGCCCTCGATCCCCGCTCAGCAGATGGGCGAGGTGAAAGCACCCACCGCCGTCGATTCCGCCCCACAGCCCGTACCTGCGCCCGCCACTGTCGACCGGCGGTTCACGTCGGTGGAAATCTGCGCAGGAGCCGGAGGCCAGGCCCTTGGACTGGAGGCAGCCGGCTTCGACCCGGTCGTGCTGATCGACAGCAAGCCCGACGCCTGCTCCACCCTCATCCGGAACCGCCCCCGGTGGGAGACCATCTGTATCGACCTCGCGCAGTTCCAGCCGGACGAGCGCCCCGACGTGATGAACGTCGATCTTCTCAGCGGTGGGCTGCCCCGGGTGAAGTCGGTGGCGACCCTTTCCTGCCCCGAGGACGCCGAGGAGCGCCGGGTTCTGCGCGTGGCGATCGACCTAGCATGGAGAATCGGACCCCGCGCCGTCGTTTTCGAGAACGTGCCCGAACTCGTCGAAGGACAGGAATTCGAGTCGGATCGGCACTGGATCGAGAGCACACTGGCGCAAATCGGGCTGCGATGCAGTTGGAAAGTGTTGAACGCGTCGGATTTCGGTGTACCGCAGAATCGGAGAAGCGGCTTTCTCGTCGCGATGCGCGAGCCGTGGTACGGCGCCTTCTCGTGGCCCGAGCCGAGCGGGACCCCGACCCCCACCGTGGGTCAAATCCTGGGCCCCTCCATGGCGTCCTGCGGCTGGTCCGGCGCCGGGACGTGGGCCAGGAACGCCGACCGGATCGCCCCGACCCTCGTCGGCGGCTCCGACCGGCGCGGGGGCGCCGATCTCGGCCCCACAGGCAGCAAGAAGGCCTGGGCCACATTGGGAGTGAACGGCAACAGCCTGGGCGACGAGCCGCCCGGTGCCGACTTCTCCCCGGCCGACATGCCCAAGTTGACCGTGGAGCAGGCTGCGCTCATCCAATCCTTCCCCACCGAGTGGACGTTCGTCGGTGGCAAGACCTCCCGCTACCGCCAGATCGGCCATGCCATGCCCCCGCCTCTGGCCACTGCTGTGGGCCGCAGCATCGCGGCAGCACTGCGCAGCTAGTGCCGCATCAGGCAACGTTCGCCCCCGCAGCAATCTTCGGCCCTCGTCGTCATCGATCTCCCGTACCTGCACCCGTTCGGCGGGCACGAGTGACTAACCTCGCGCTTTCACGAGGTGGCCTGTCCAGTGGTTGATCAGAAACGCAGAAGTGCCTCTGACCAGCAAGAATGAGGATTGTCGAGGTCCTTGTTC
>NZ_JBFAWL010000024.1:0-88512 GCF_040680275.1 Streptomyces sp. NPDC052079 | reverse complement strand
TCGCGTCCCCTCCCGCAGGGCGCGGAGCCGACCACGGTGACCGTGTCCCGCGACGCGGCCGGCCGCTGGTTCGTGTCCCTGCTCGTCGAGGAGACGGTTACGCCCGCGCCGGCCACCACGAACGCGGTCGGGGTCGACGCCGGGATCACTTCCCTGGTGACGCTGTCCACCGGCGAGAAGATCGCCAACCCCAGGCAGGAGCGGCGTGACCGTGCCCGGCTGGCCCGCGCTCAGCGCGAGCTGTCGCGGAAGGCGAAGGGCTCGGCGAACCGGGCGAAGGCCCGGCTGAAGGTCGCCCGCGTGCACGCGCGGATCGCCGACCGGCGCCGCGACTTCCTGCACAAACTGTCGACTCGACTCGTCCGTGAGAACCAAACGGTCGTGATCGAGGACCTCACCGTCCGCAACCTGCTGAAGAACGGCAAGCTCGCGCGCGCCATCTCCGACGCGTCGTGGACGGAACTGCGCTCCATGCTGGAGTACAAGTGCGCCTGGTACGGGCGCGAACTCGTCGTGATCGACCGCTTCTTCCCCAGCTCGAAGCTGTGCGGGGCCTGCGGAACGATCGCGGCGAAGATGCCGCTGAACGTCCGCGAGTGGACGTGCGACTGCGGCACCCTGCATGACCGCGACGTGAACGCGGCACGCAACATTCTGGCCGCCGGGCTGGCGGCGTCTGCCTGTGGAGACGGTGTAAGACCTCAACGGGAGTCCTCCCGGACGGGGCGGTCGTCGGTGAAGCAGGAACCCCAGCGGGCGACCGCTGGAATCCCCCGCCTTTAGGCGGGGGAGGAAGTCAAACGGTCACTCCTCGGGCGGTGTCGAACTGCGCGCGGGTGCAGAAGCTCAGCAGCGCGCGTTTCTCCGGCTTGTCGATCTCCCGCTCGGGTACAAATCCCACGGCCTCGTTGAGCGCGTGCACGGCCTTGTTGCTCACATCCGGCTCGACCACCACCCGCTGGGTGTCCGGGTCGGCGAACAGCTCCTCCATCACGGCGGTGATCACGGCCCGGGTGAAGCCGTGCACCGGCCGGTCGGTGGGCGCGACCAGGAAGTGCATGCCGACGTCCCCGGGCTCGGGGTCGTACAGGCCAGTCAGCTCGACGTACCGGGGGTCGTACTTCTCCATCAGGAAGGCCGGTTCGCCGTCGTGCAGGCCGAGAAAGGCGTGGTGGTGCGGGTGCGCGGCGATGCGCAGGTACTCGCGTTCGACGTCCTGGAGCTTGGCGTCCTGCATCATCCAGAACGCCGCCTTGGGGTGGGTGACCCAGCGGTGCAGGAGCGGGGCGTCGTGGAGGGGGTCCAGGGGGCGGACGGTGAACGTGCCGATGCCGGTGCTGTTCGTGCTGTTCATGCTGCTCATACCGCGAACTCCTGGAACGCTACGGTCTTCTCGACCGGGTAGTACTCGGTGCCGAGCAGCTCACGGATGATGGTCGCGTTCCGGTACGGGCCCATGCCCAGGTCGGGGCTGGTGATGCTGTGGGTGTGGACGCCCGCGTTCTGCAGGAAGATGCCCCGGCCGGTGACGTCGATGGCGTAGTTGCGGGCGACGTCGAAACGGCCGTGGCCGTCGAAGCGGATCCGGTCGCGGACCGGGTCGAGGAAGGCCGGGGGCTCGTAGTGGTAGCCGGTGGCCAGCACCAGGCCCTCGGTGCGGATCTCGAAGTCCTTGTCCTGCTCGTCCTGGTGGAAACCGAGCGTGTAGCCGCCGTCCTCGTACCGGGCCGCGGTGAGCGTGGAGTTGGTGAGCAGCCGGGTGGGCACGCTCCGGCCGCCGCTCTCCACGTTCTTCTGGTACAGCAGGTCGAAGATCGCGTCGATCAGCTCCGCGTTGATGCCCTTGAACAGGCCCTTCTGCTGCTTCTCCAGCCGGTAGCGGGTGTCCTCGGGCAGCGCGCGGAAGTAGTCGATGTAGTCCGGGGAGGTCATCTCCAGCGTCAGCTTGGTGTACTCCAGCGGGAAGAACCGCGGGGAGCGGGTGACCCAGTTCAGCCGGTAGCCGTGGACGTCGATCTCGGAGAGCAGCTCGTAGTAGATCTCGGCGGCGCTCTGCCCGCTGCCGACGACCGTGATCGACTCCTTCTTCAGCAGCTCCGCCTTGCGGTGCGTGTACTGCGCGTTGTGGAAGAGGTCTCCGTCCAGCCCGCGGCACGGCTCCGGCATGAACGGCACGGTGCCGGTGCCGAGCACCAGGTGCCGGGCGCGGTACGTCCCGCCGCCCTCGGTCGCCACGGTGTACACCGCGTCGCGCTCGTCGTACGTCACCTCGGTGACCGTGGTGCCGAAGCGGATACTGCTCAGCCGGCCGGCGGCCCAGCGGCAGTAGTCGTCGTACTCGATCCGCAGCGGGTAGAAGTTCTCGCGAATGTAGAAGGAGTACAGCCGCCCCTTCTCCTTCAGGTAGTTGAGGAAGGAGTACGGGGACGTCGGGTCGGCGAGGGTGACCAGGTCCGACATGAACGGCGTCTGCAGATGGGCGCCGTCGAGGAACATCCCGGCGTGCCAGGCGAAGTCAGGCTTGGACTCCAGGAAGACGCCGGTCAGCTCGTGGATGGGCTCGGTGAGGCAGGCCAGGCCGAGGTTGAAGGGGCCCAGTCCGATTCCCACGAAGTCGTAGGTGGTCTCCGGGGCTGCTTCAGCAAGCGCGGTCAAGGGACTCTCCCAGGTACTGCTCGGCGTGGCCGGCGATCAGATCGAGGACGGCGGTGATGTCGGCCGTCGTGGTCTCGGGGTTCAGCAGGGTGAACTTCAGGTAGTGACGTCCCGCCACCTTGGTGCCCGCGACCACCGCGTCACCGGAGGCGAACAGGGCCTTGCGGGCGTAGAGGTTGGCGCGGTCGATCTCGGCGGGGTCGGTGACGGCGGCCGGGATCCAGCGGAAGACGAGGGTGGACAGGCTCGGCTCGACCACGACGTCGAAGCGGGGGTCGGTGGCCAGCAGCTTCCAGCCCTCCGCGGCCAGGTCGCACACCTCGTCGAAGAGCCGGCCGATGCCGTCGGCGCCCATCACGCGCAGTGTCATCCACAGTTTGAGCGCGTCGAAGCGGCGCGTGGTCTGCAGGGACTTGTCCACCTGGTTGGGGATGCGCTCGGTCACCATGCGCCGCGGGTTGAGGTACTCGGCGTGGTAGGTGGCGTGCCGCAGCGTGGCCGCGTCGCGGACCAGCAGGGCCGACGAACTAACGGGCTGGAAGAAGGACTTGTGGTAGTCGACGGTGACGGAGTCGGCGCGCTCGATGCCGTCGATACGGTCCCGGTGCTTCAGCGAGGCGAGCAGCCCGCAGCCGTAGGCGGCGTCGACGTGCAGCCAGGTGCCGTACTCCTCGCAGACTCGGGCGATCTCGGGCAGCGGGTCGATGGAGCCGAAGTCGGTGGTGCCGGCGGTGGCGACGACGGCCATGGGGACCAGGCCCGCCTCGGTGGCGCGCGCCAGCTCGTGGGCGAGGGCGACGGTCTTCAGCCGCTTGTCGTGGTCGACGGGTACGGGCACCACGGCGTCCGGGCCGAGGCCGAGCAGTTTCGCGGACTTCTGCACGCTGAAGTGGCTGACCTCGGAGGCGAAGACGCGCAGCCGCGCCAGATCGTTGGTCTTGGCTTCCTCGCGGGCCAGCAGCAGCGCCTGGAGGTTGGACTGGGTGCCGCCGGAGGTGAACACGCCGTCGGCGGCCGGGCCCAGGCCGATGCGGCCGGTCGTCCAGTCGATGAGTTTCCGCTCGATGAGGGTGCCGCCGGCCGACTGGTCCCAGGTGTCCAGGGAGGAGTTGACGGCGGAGAGCACCGCCTCGCCGAGCACGGCCGGGATGACGACCGGACAGTTGAGGTGGGCGAGGTAGCGGGGGTGGTGGAAGTAGACCGCGTCCCGGAGGTAGACGTCCTCCAGTTCGTCGAGCACCGCGGTGGTGTCGTGCAGCGGCCGGTCCAGGTCGATCGCGTCGATGCGCGGGGCGAGGGCGTCGACCGTGATTCCGGTGAACGGCCGGTCGGTGGTGGCGAGTTTGGCGGCCACCCGCTCGACTCCTTGGGTCACGGAGCGTCGGTAGTGCTCCGCGGTGGTGTCGTTGAGCAGGTGCGAGCGCATGTGGGGGTCCTCCGGTGGGGGCGGTCCGGTGCGGAGAGCAAGTCTGCGTTTCTTAGGTGAGCCTAACCTAAGTAACAGGGGTTCAGTCCCGCCTCGGCCGTGACTGTGATCACTCATGAGAGACGATGGACCGTCAACCGTGGTGCGAAAAGCAGGGCTTACGCCTCGTCGCGCAGCTGTTCCTCCGTCAGCCCACGGCGCCAGTAGCCCACGAACGTCACCCGCCGGCGGTCGATGCCGCGCTCGCCGACGAAGTGCCGCCGCAGCTGCTTCACACAGCCCGCCTCTCCGGCGATCCAGACGTACGGCCGTGAGTCGGCGGGGAGTTGGGCGGCGCGCAGCTCGTCCAGGGCCATGGGTGAGTCCTGGCCCGGTGCGGGCGACCGCTCCCGGACGAACCAGGTGATGTCCGCGTCGGCGTCGGTCACCAGGTCCTGGACGTCCCCGGAGTGCGGCACCTCCACCCACACCCGCGCCCGGGTGCCGGCCGGGAGGGTCTCCAGGACGGCGGCGGTGGCGGGCAGGGCCGTCTCGTCGGCCCAGAGCAGCACCAGGTCGGTGTCCTCGGGCGGACGGAAGCGGATCGCGCGGTTGTCGGCGATCGCGGGGCCGAGCAGCAGCACCCGGTCACCGGTGGCGGCGCGGGCGGCCCAACGGGAGGCCGGGCCCGCCTCGGCGGAGGCGCCGGCCTCCTCGGAGACACCGTGCAGCACGAAGTCGATGTCGATCTCGGTGGTGCGCCCCTCGGCGTCCGCGCGCAGTCCCCGCAGCGTGTACGAGCGCATCACCGCCCGTACGTCGGCGGGCAGTTCGCGCCAGCCCTGCCACCAGCCTCCCCCACTCTCGGCTTCGCTCGAGCGGGGGGACCCCCATCCCAGCTCGAGCGGCACGACGGGCGCGTCCTGCCCCGGGTGCGGCAGGAACAGCGACAGGGACTGGTCGCGTCCGCCGGAGCGGAAGTGGCGCAGCTCGGGGCCGGCGAACGTGACCCGGACCAGACAATGGCCGAGCCGCCTCGTCGTCACGACCTGAAGGGCGAAGAAACGGAACGGGGCGGCTACGGCGGTGGTCACGTACGGCTCCGGGAGGGGAGGGTGCGGTCGGGGACGGTCAGCCGACCTTCTTGGCCTTCTCGATGGCCGCGGCCAGGTTCTCCACCAGCGGGGCGCACTTGTCGTACGACAGGATCGGCTCGGCGGAACGCGGGATGACCTGACCGGCCTTGACCGCGGGGAGCTTCTTCCAGGTCGCCTCGGTGATGTCCGCGGGCTGGATGGCCGAGGTGCGGTCGTCCATCATGATGAGGTCGGCCTTGTACTTGTCGACGTTCTCCCAGCTGAGGCTCTCGAACCAGCCGCCGCCCTGGGCCTTGGCCTTCTCCGGCGGCTCGATGAAGTTCACGCCGAGGGCCTTGAAGTACTCCAGGTCCACCGAGAGGTTGGTGCCGGAGACGTAGAACAGCTCCGGGCTCGCGGAAGCGGCCATCACCTTGATGCCGGGGTTGGCCTTGGCGGCCTTGCGCAGCCGCTCCGAGGCCTTTTCGAACCGCTTCTTGGCCTCGGTGGCCTTGGCCGCCTTCATGTCGCCGCCGAGGGACTCGGCCAGCTCCCACATGCGCTGGAGCGGGGCGGTGAGCTGACGGTCGTAGACGGAGATGCCGACGCTGGGGGCGAGCTTGGCGATCTTGTCCTTGGATGTCTCGGGGACGTACCAGAGGGTGCCGGCGTCGTCGAACATCGTGGAGATCAGGACGTCGGGCGCGAGCGTCGCGTACTTCTCGACGTTGAACTGGTCCCAGACGTTGCCCAGAATGGTCACCTTGCTGATGTCCATGTCGCCGGCCTGGACGTCGGCCTTGCCGTCCTTGGTCTTCGTCGGACCGAAGACGCCCTTGACCTGGACGCCGTAGTCGTACAGCGCGGCGGCCACACCGGTGAACGCCACGATGTTCGCGGGCTTCTTGTCGAGCTTCACCGTGGTGCCGCGGTCGTCCTTGAAGGACCAGGGACCGGACTTGGCGTCGCCGGCACCCTCCGAGCCCCCGCTCTTCGCGTCCTCGTCCCCGCAGGCGGCGAGCACGGCGCCGAGTCCGAGGGCGCCGCCGGCGGCGAGCAGTCCCCGACGGGAGAAGCGGGCGGTTCTGGCGTTCGACATGGGTGGATCTGCTTTCGTGCGTGCGGAGCCGACCTTGGCTGGGATCATGATTAGGTTAGCCTAACCTCATGATCTGTCCAGGGGGTGCCCGCACCTGATTCTCGGCATCGTGGCCGTCGTACCGCTCCGGCTGACCCTCGAACGGGCCGGCGTGAACGCGGCGGCGCGCCGGTCAGCGCCCCGACGGCGCGGACCGGCGCGGTGATCAATACACCTAGCCCGCCAGACCCAACTCGCGGGCGATCAGCATGCGCTGCACCTCGCTCGTGCCCTCGCCGATCTCCAATATCTTCGAGTCGCGCCACATACGGGCCACCGGGTACTCGTTCATGAAGCCGTAGCCGCCGTGGATCTGGGTGGCCTCACGGGCGTTGTCCACCGCGACCGTGGAGGAGTACAGCTTCGCCAGCGCCGCCTCCTTCTTGAACGGCTCGCCCGCCACCAGACGGCTCGCCGCGTCCCGCCACGCGAGGCGGGCCGTGTGGGCCTTCATCTCCATGTCGGCGATCTTGAACTGGATGGCCTGGTTGGCGCCGATCGGGCGGCCGAAGGCGTGCCGCTCCTTGGCGTACTTCACCGACTCGTCCACACAGCCCTGCGCCAGCCCCGTGCCCAGCGCCGCGATGGCGATGCGGCCCTCGTCCAGAATCCGCAGGAACTGCGCGTAGCCGCGGCCCTCCTCGCCCAGGAGGTTGGCGGCCGGGACCCGCACGTCCTGGAAGGACAGCTCACGCGTGTCCGAAGCGTTCCAGCCGACCTTCGAGTACGGCGGCGCCACCGTGAAGCCCGGCGTGCCGGACGGGACGATGATCGACGAGATCACCGGCTTGCCGTCCGGCTTGCGGCCGGTGACCGCGGTGACCGTGACCAGGCCCGTGATGTCCGTGCCCGAGTTGGTGATGAAGCACTTGGTGCCGTTGACGACCCACTCGTTCGTCGACTCGTCCAGCCGGGCCGTCGTACGGGTCGCGCCGGCGTCGCTGCCGCCGTCCGGCTCCGTCAGACCGAACGCGCCCAGGATCTCCCCGGAGCACAGGCGGGGCAGCCACTGGCGCTTCTGCTCCTCGGTGCCGAAGAGGTGCAGCGGCATCGCGCCGAGCGAGACGCCCGCCTCCAGGGTGATGGCCACCGAGGAGTCCACCCGGGCCAGTTCCTCCAGGGCGACGCCGAGCGCGAAGTAGTCGCCGCCCATGCCGCCGTACTCCTCCGGGAACGGCAGGCCGAACAGGCCCATGCGGCCCATCTCCCGCACGATCTCGTAGGGGAACTCGTGTCGCTCGTAGAAGTCACCGATCTTCGGTGCCACCACATCGTGCGCGAACTCCTCGACCGTACGGCGGAGTTCTTCCAGTTCGGGGGAGAGCTTGTGGTCCATGGTCGTTCACTGCTCCTGGTGGGAGAGGGCTCGTACGGTGCGGGACGGGCTGGTTCGGCCCAGGTGGGCGGCCATCCAGACGCTTGTGGCGACGAGACGGCTTAGGTCGACCCCGGTGTCGATGCCGAGACCCTGCAGCATCCACACCAGGTCTTCGGTGGCGAGATTGCCGGTGGCGGACTTCGCGTAAGGGCAGCCGCCCAGTCCGCCGGCGGACGCGTCGACCGTGGCGACGCCCTGCTGGAGTGCGGCCAGCGTGTTGGACAGCGCCTGGCCGTAGGTGTCGTGGAAGTGCACGGCCAGCGCGGACACCGGGACGTCCGCCTCGCCGAGCGCGGTGAGCAGGGCCGTTACATGGCCGGGGGTCGCCACGCCGATGGTGTCGCCCAGGCTCAGCTCGTCGCAGCCCATGTCCAGCAGGGCCCGGCAGACCCGCACCACCTGGGCGAGGGGGACCGCGCCCTCCCACGGATCCCCGAAGCACATCGAGAGATAGCCGCGGACGTGCACGTCCTCCGCCTTCGCCCGGCGCACCACCGGCTCGAACATCGCCAGCGACTCGTCCACCGTGCGGTTGAGGTTGGCCTTGGCGAAAGACTCCGTGGCACTGGCGAACACCGCCACCCGCCGGGCGCCCAGCGCCAGCGCGCGGTCCAGCCCGCGTTCGTTCGGTACCAGGACCGGCAGCGACACCGGCAGATCGGACACCGCCCGGTACAGGTCCTCGGCGTCCGCCAGTTGGGGCACCCAGGAGGGGTGCACGAAGCTCGTCGCCTCGATCGTGGTCAGACCGGTGCCCGCCAGGCGGCGGATGAACTCCGCCTTGACGACCGTCGGGACGGTCACCTTCTCGTTCTGCAGGCCGTCGCGCGGGCCCACCTCGTGAATCCGCACCCGCGCGGGCAGCCCTTCGGCCGGTACGACCATGGGCAGGCCCAGTTCCGAAGGGTTCACGGCGTCTCCTCCTCCACGGGCGCGATCACGGCCAGCACCTGGTCCATGGCGACCGTCGTGCCCAGGGACACGTCCAGTTCGGTGACCGTGCCGGCGTGCGGGGCGGAGATGACGTGCTCCATCTTCATCGCCTCCACCACCAGCAGGCTCTGGCCGGCGCTCACCTCGTCGCCGACGGCGACCTTCACCACCGTCACCGTGCCCGGCATCGGCGCGGTCAGCGAGTCGGCGCCCGCCTGACCGGCCCGGGTGAGGGACGCGGCGACCGGGTCGTGGTCGCGCACGTGCCAGGCGTCGCCGTCCCGGCCCAGCCAGGTGCCGTCCGGCAGGGCGGCGAAGGTGTGGGCGACGCCGTCGACCGTGCAGGTGAACCGGTCCCCGCCCACCGGGCCCGCGGACACCCGCACCGGGGTGCCGGCGCCCGGCAGCAGCAGTTCCGTCCCGCCGTCCGCCGTGCCGCGCACGCGCACGGTCACCGGGTCGTGGCCCGCCACCCGCAGGTGGTGCGCCGTCCACGCCCGCTCGCCGCCCATCCGCCAGCCGTCGGCGGCGGCGAACGGGTCGGCCCAGCCGGATCCGCCGGCGGGCCGCCGGAGGGCGGCCTGGCGCAGCAGCGCCGCCGCCGCGTACGCCTCCGCCGGCACCTCGTCCGCCACGAGCCCGGCCACCTCGCGCTCGACCAACCCCGTGTCCAGCTCCCCCGACACCACCGCCGGATGGGCCAGCAGCCGCCGCAGGAACCCCGCGTTGGTCTGCACGCCGAGCGTCACCGTCTCGGCCAGCGCCGCGCGGAGCTTGCGGAGCGCGGTCGCGCGGTCGGCGCCGTACGCGATCACCTTGGACAGCATCGGGTCGTAGAGGCTGCCGACCTCCGTGCCCTCGCTCAGCCCGGAGTCGGTGCGCACCCCGTCGCCCTGCGGCTCGCGGAGCCTGAGCACCGTGCCGCCGGAGGGGAGGAACCCGCGCGCCGGGTCCTCCGCGCAGACCCGGGCCTCGATCGCATGGCCGGTGAGCCGGATGCCGTCCTGCGCGAACGGCAGCGGCTCGCCCGCCGCCACCCGCAGCTGCCACTCCACCAGGTCCAGGCCCGTGATCAGCTCGGTGACCGGGTGCTCCACCTGGAGGCGGGTGTTCATCTCCATGAAGTAGTACGACGACGGGTCGTTGCCCGGGACGATGAACTCCACCGTGCCCGCGCCCCGGTAGCCGCACGAGCGGGCCGCCTGGACGGCCGCCTCACCCATCGCGGCCCGGGTCTTCTCGTCGAGGAGCACACTGGGCGCCTCCTCGATGATCTTCTGGTGGCGGCGCTGGAGGGAGCACTCGCGCTCGCCCAGATGGACGACGCCGCCGTGGCCGTCGGCCAGGACCTGGATTTCGATGTGCCGGGGGTGGTCGATCCACCGCTCGACCAGCAGCGTGTCGTCACCGAACGACGCGCGGGCCTCGCGGCGGGCGGCGGCGATCTCGTCGGCCAGCACCGAGGCGTCCCGCACCAGCCGCATGCCCTTGCCGCCGCCGCCCGCCGACGGCTTCAGCAGCACCGGCACACCGATCTCCCGGGCCGCGTCCGCGAGCTGCTCGTCGGTCAGTCCGCTGCCGCTGGAGCCGGGCACGACCGGCACCCCGGCCGCCCGCACCGTCTCCTTCGCGCGGATCTTGTCGCCCATGAGGGAGATCGCGTCCGCCGGGGGCCCGATGAACACCAGCCCCGCCTTCTCGCACGCCCGCGCGAAGCCGGCGTTCTCGGCGAGGAAGCCGTACCCCGGGTGGACCGCCCGGGCGCCGGTGCGGGCGGCCGCCTCCAGCAGCCGCTCCACCGACAGATAGCTCTCCGCGGCCGGCGCCGGCCCGATCCGCACCGCCGTGTCGGCCTCCCGGACGTGCCGGGCGTCGGCGTCCGCGTCGGAGTACACCGCCACCGAACGCACGCCCATGGAGCGCAGGGTGCGGATGACGCGGACCGCGATCTCCCCCCGGTTGGCCACCAGCACCGTCTCGAACATCTGCTCAGTCATCGTCAGGGGTCCCCTCACATCCGGAAGACGCCGAACTGAGGGTCACTCAGTGGCGCGTTGGCGCACGCGGTCAGGGCGAGGCCCAGGACCTGCCGGGTCTCCATCGGGTCGATCACGCCGTCGTCCCAGAGGCGGGCCGTCGCGTAGTAAGCGTTCCCCTGATGCTCGTACTGCGCACGGATCGGGGCCTTGAAGGCGTCCTCGTCCTCCGCCGGCCACTCTTCGCCGCGCGCCTCCAGCTGGTCCCGCTTGACGGTCGCGAGGACGGAGGCCGCCTGCTCGCCGCCCATCACCGAAATCTTGGCGTTGGGCCACATCCACAGGAAGCGGGGGGAGTAGGCCCTGCCGCACATCGAGTAGTTGCCCGCCCCGTACGACCCGCCCACCACCACCGTCAGCTTCGGCACGCGCGTGCAGGCGACCGCGGTGACCATCTTGGCGCCGTGCTTGGCGATGCCGCCCGCCTCGTAGTCCCGGCCCACCATGAAGCCCGAGATGTTCTGCAGGAACACCAGCGGGATGCCGCGCTGGTCGCACAGCTCGATGAAGTGGGCGCCCTTCTGGGCGGACTCGGAGAACAGGATGCCGTTGTTGGCGACGATGCCCACCGGGTGGCCGTGGATCCGGGCGAAGCCGGTGACCAGGGTCTGCCCGAACTCCGACTTGAACTCCTGGAAACGGGAGCCGTCGGTGATCCGGGCGATGATCTCCCGGACGTCGTAGGGGGTGCGGGAGTCGACCGGCACCGCCCCGTACAGCCCGGCGGGGTCCACCTTGGGCTCGACCGCCTGCTCCACCCCCCAGGGCAGGGCGCCCCGCGCGGGGAGCGTGGAGACGATGTTCCGTACGATCCGCAGCGCGTGCGCGTCGTCCTCCGCGAGGTGGTCGGTCACACCGGACACCCGCGAGTGGACCTCGCCGCCGCCCAGCTCCTCCGCCGTGACCACCTCACCGGTGGCCGCCTTCACCAGCGGCGGGCCGCCGAGGAAGATCGTGCCCTGGCCGCGGACGATCACCGCCTCGTCGCTCATCGCCGGGACGTACGCCCCGCCCGCCGTGCAGGAGCCGAGCACCGCCGCGATCTGCGGGATGCCGGCGCCGGACATCCGCGCCTGGTTGTAGAAGATCCGCCCGAAGTGGTCCCGGTCCGGGAACACCTCGTCCTGCATCGGCAGGAAGGCGCCGCCGGAGTCCACCAGGTAGACGCAGGGGAGCCGGTTGTCGAGGGCCACCTCCTGCGCGCGCAGGTGCTTCTTCACCGTCATCGGGTAGTACGTACCGCCCTTGACGGTGGCGTCGTTGGCCACGACCACGCACTCCCGGCCGCTCACCCGCCCGATCCCGGCGATCACACCGGCCGCCGGGGCCTGCCCCTCGTACATCCCGTCGGCCGCCAGCGGGGCCAGCTCCAGGAAGGGCGAGCCGGGGTCGAGCAGCGTGTCCACGCGCTCGCGCGGGAGCAGCTTCCCGCGCGCGGTGTGCCGTGCCCGCGCCCGCTCGCCGCCGCCGAGCGCCGCCGCGGCCAGCTTGCCGCGCAGCTCCCCGACGAGCGCGCGGTGCGCCTCCTCGTTGGCCCGAAAGGCCTCCGACGCGGGATCGGCCGCGCTGTGAAGCTCCGGTGCCTCATGCATCCTGCGGGTCCCCTCAACCTTGTTAATGAGCGTTAACGCATTTCCTTCAGGTTAACGACCGCTAACCCCGCTGTCTAGAATCGTCTTCATGGCCACCAGAACCGACGCCCCCACCCGCCGCGAGCAGATCCTCAAGGAGGCCGCCCGGCTCTTCGCCGAGCGCGGCTTCCACGGTGTCGGGGTCGACGAGATAGGCGCCGCGGTCGGCATCAGCGGACCCGGGCTCTACCGGCACTTCGCGGGCAAGGACGCGATGCTCGCGGAGCTGCTGGTCGGGATCAGCGGCTCGCTGCTGACCGGCGCGAAGCGGCGCCTGAAGGAGGCCGACGGGGTGGCCCCGGAGGCGGTCCTCGACTCGCTGATCGAGGGACACATCGACTTCGCGCTCGACGACCGCCCCCTGATCACCCTGCACGACCGGGAGCTGGACCGCCTCCGGGACAGCGACCGCAAGCTGGTCCGCCAGCTCCAGCGGCAGTACGTGGAGCTGTGGGTGGAGGTGGTGCGCCGGCTGTACCCGGAGCTGGCCGAACCGGCCGCCCGCTCGGCCGTCCACTCGGTGTTCGGCCTGCTCAACTCGACCCCCCACCTGGCCCGCCCGGGCTCGCTCCCGGGCCGGGCGACGACGGCAGGACTGCTGCACAGGATGGCGCGGGGCGCGTTCGAGGCGGCGGGCGCGATGACCCCGGGGGAGCGCCCGGCGGAGTGACCGTGGAGCTGTGGGTGGAGGTAGTCCGTCGGCCTCTACCCGGAGCTGGCCGAACCGGCCGCCCGCTCGGCCGTCCACTCGGTGTTCGGCCTGCTCAACTCGACCCCCCACCTGGCCCGCCCGGGCTCACTCCCGGGCCGCGCGACGACGGCAGGACTGCTGCACAGGATGGCCCGGGGCGCGTTCGAGGCGGCGGGCGCGATGACCCCGGGGGAGTGACGAGCGTTACGGACCTTCTTCTCTGGACGGCTGTGGATACTCGCCGGTATCTTTGATCTGAGCAAGCGCTTAGACACGTGGGACCGCAACCATCGATTGAGGAACCCCCACGGCGAGCAACCACGTACGCGAGAGCGGCGCCGGCTTAGGCGCAAGAAGGGGTGGCGGACAGTGCGCCGTACGGTTTTCAACGAGGATCACGAGGCGTTCCGGGAGACGATCCGCGCCTTCATCGAGGCCGAGGTCGTGCCCGTCTACGACGAGTGGTTCGCGGCGGGCCAGGCGCCCCGCGACTTCTACTACAAGCTCGGTGAGCTGGGCATCTTCGGCATCAGCGTGCCCGAGGAGTTCGGCGGCGCCGGCATGGACACCCACAAGTTCGAGGCCGTCCTCTACGAGGAGACCGCCCGCGCGGGCGTCCAGTTCGGCGGCTCCGGCGTGCATGTGCTGCTCGCCCTGCCCTACCTCAAGATGCTCGCCACCGACGAGCAGAAGAAGCGTTTCCTGCCGAAGTTCGTCACCGGCGAGGAGATGTGGGCCATCGCGATGACCGAGCCGGGCACCGGCTCCGACCTCGCGGGCATGAAGACCACCGCCAAGCTGAGCGAGGACGGCTCCCACTACGTCCTCAACGGCGCCAAGACCTTCATCACCGGCGGCGTCCACGCCGACAAGGTGATCGTCTGCGCCCGCACCGCCGCGCCGACGGCCGAGGACCGCCGCCACGGCATCTCCCTGTTCGCCGTCGACACCAAGTCCGAGGGCTACTCCGTCGGCCGCAAGCTCGACAAGCTCGGCCTGAAGACCTCCGACACCGCCGAGCTGGCGTTCGTCGACGTCAAGGTCCCCGTCGAGGACCTGCTGGGCGAGGAGAACAAGGGCTTCTCCTACCTCGGCCACAACCTGGCCTCCGAGCGCTGGGGCATCGCCTTCGGCGCCTACGCCCAGGCCAAGGCCGCCGTCCGGTTCGCCAAGCAGTACGTGCAGGAGCGCACCGTCTTCGGCAAGCCGGTCGCCCACTTCCAGAACACCAAGTTCGAGCTGGCCGCCTGCCAGGCCGAGGTGGACGCCGCCGAGGCCGTCGCCGACCGCGCCACCGAGGCCCTGGACGCCGGCGAGCTCACCCCCGCCGAGGCCGCCAGCGCCAAGCTGTTCTGCACCGAGGTCGCCCACCGCGTCATCGACCGCTGCCTCCAGCTGCACGGCGGCTACGGCTACATGAACGAGTACCCGATCGCCCGCCTGTACGCGGACAACCGGGTCAACCGCATCTACGGCGGCACCAGCGAGATCATGAAGACGATCATCGCCAAGGACATGGGGCTGTAAGGTCCCGGAAATCCCTGCCGTATACAACTGATTCCATGAGTCAGGCACTTCAGGAGCTCCTCGATCTGCTCGACCTCGAGCAGATCGAGGAGAACATCTTCCGCGGCCGGTCCCGTGCCTCCGCCGTCCCCCGGGTCTTCGGCGGGCAGGTGGCGGCGCAGGCACTGGTCGCCGCGGGGCGGACCGTCCCCGCGGACCGGCCCGCCCACTCGCTGCACGCGTACTTCCTGCGCATCGGCGACCCGGGCGCGCCGATCGTCTACACCGTCGACCGGATCCGGGACGGCCGTTCCTTCACCACGCGGCGTGTGGTGGCGGTCCAGCACGGAAAGCCGATCTTCCACCTCTCGGCGTCCTTCCAGGCGCACGAGGAGGGCCTGGACCACCAGGCGCCGATGCCGCCCGCACCGGACCCGGACTCCCTGCCGACCTCCGAGGAGCGGCTGCGCGGCTACCCGCACCTGGCGTCGGAGGTCGTGCACCGCTTCCTCGGCGCCCGCGCGGCGGTCGACCTGCGCTACGTCGACGACCCGCCGTACGGCCGCTTCGGCGAGCCGCGCGACCCGCACAGCCAGGTGTGGTTCCGCACCAACGGCAAGGTCGAGGGCGACGACCCGCTGCTGCACGTCGTGCTCGCCACGTATGTCTCCGACATGACGCTGCTGGACTCCATCCTGCTCGCCCACGGGCGCGGCGGCTGGGCCGTCGGCGACGTCGTCGGCGCGTCCCTGGACCACGCGATGTGGTTCCACCGCCCGTTCCGCGCCGACGAGTGGCTGCTGTACGACCAGCAGTCCCCGTCCGCCCACGGCGGCCGGGGTCTGGGCCAGGGCCGCATCTACACCCAGGACGGCCGGCTCGCCGTCTCGGTCATCCAGGAGGGCGTCGTCCGCGTCCCGCGGTGATCTACGGTTCTCCGGTGAGAAAGCACCGGCGCCTCCGACGCCTCGTCGTGGACGGAAACGTCTGGCACTGGACCGTGCGGCAGCGGGTGAGACCCGACTACGCCGACTGCCGCCTGACGCTCACCTTCTTCACGGACGGGTACCGGAGCGGCACCGGGCGCCGGCTGTCCCTGGTCTTCGCCCCGGGCCCGCACCGCATCGTGTCGCACACGTACTTCGAGGCGGGCACCGTGATGCGCCTCCCGGACCGCAGCGATCTCAATCTCCACGAACCGGGGTCGGCCCGGCGCCTGCTGGAGGCGGCGGCGCCGGCCCTGGACCTGCGGCCGGCCGACCGGAACGTCGACGTGGACGGCTGGCCCTGCTTCGACCAGGTCGTGGACGGACTTCAGCCCAGCCCCGCCTCCGCCAGCAGATAGGCCGTCATCGGGTCGTAGTGGCGCGGGCTCGTCACGTGGTCGTCCAGCGGGACGGTCACCTGGACCGTGCCCTCGGCCTCGCCGATGAACAGCGCCGGGTCGTTGCAGTCGGCGTATCCGACGGAGTCGACGCCGTACTGGCCTGCGGCGCCCGCCCAGCCGTGGTCGGCGACGACCAGGTCGGGCAGCGGCCGGCCCTCGCGCTCCAGCGCCGTCAGGATCGCCTTCATCGGCGCGCCCGAGTGGGTGTGCCACAGCGTCGCGCCGTGCTCCAGCACCGCCACGTCCGCGAACTGCATCACGTAACCCTCTTCGGTGGTCAGCCCGTCCGGGATGACCAGGATGTCGCAGCCCGCCTCCCGCAGCGCGGCGGCCGTCGCCCGGTGCACGTCCAGCAGACCGCCCGGGTGACCGGTCGCCAGCAGCACCCGCTGTCTGCCCTCCGCCGCCTTGCGCAGCCGCCCGGCCATCCGCTCCAGTGCGTTGACCGTCAGCTCGGGGTCGATGGTGTCCTGCCCGTACCGGTGCTCCGGGTCGTCGTTCACGCCGACCCGCTCGGCCATCACCGCGAGCACGTCCTGCTCGTCGGTCCAGCGCTCGCCGAGCTCCAGGCCGAGCCAGTAGTGCCGGTCGCCGTTGGCCAGCTTCCGGTAGTGGGAGAGGTTGTTCTCGCGCGGCGTGGCGACCTCGCCCGCGATGCGGGCGGTGACCAGGTGTTCGATGAGTTCGGCGCGGCTGGGCGTCCCGGGTATCGGCATGCACCCATTGTGAGGCAGCGAACAAGGGGGCGTCGCTGACGTATCGCACGCTGGGACGTGCGTCACGTACTCAGACGACTCCGTACCGCTACTCACAGCCGTACGTGCCTAGGTACGGCGCAGGGCGAACCACAGTTCCATGCGGACGTCCGGGTCGTCCAGGTCCGCCTCCAGCAGCGCGGCGCACCGCGCGATCCGCTGCCGCACGGTGTTGCGGTGCACGGAGAGTGCCACCGCGGTGCGGTCCCAGCTGCCGTGCAGGGAGAGCCAGGTACGCAGGGTGTCCGTGAGGGCCGGGGTGGCCGCTATCGGCGCGAGCAGCCCCCGCGCGTGGGCGTCCGCGTCCCCTGGCGGGACCAGGTCGGTGAGGGCGGGGCGGTCGTGGTGCCGGACCAGCGGGGTGCGGGTGGCGCGGGCGCGGGCCAGCGCGCGGGCTGCCTGGGCGTCGGCGGCGGGCCAGTCGGGCGGGGCGGCGGCGGTGCTGATGCCGAGGGTCCAGCCGGGGGCCGGGTCGACGGGGCGGTCGGCGGGGACGAGGACGCGGACGGTCCTGTCGTGCGCCAGGTCCACCAGGGCCGACCCGAGGGCCGTGCCGAGGGCGGAGGCGGCGAGGGCGTCGGGGGCGGTGGGGGTGTCCGGTTGTGCGTGCACCACGCGATAGCGGGTTCCGCCGAGGAGCGGTGCGACGTCCTCGGGGTCTGCGCCCAGCAGGAGCCGTACCAGCGCGGAGGAGCGGGCGGTGGCGGTGCGGCTGTGCTGCTCCCCGGTGAGGAGGGAGAGGAGGACGGCGGCGAGGGAGGCGATGGCGTGGTCGCCGGGCTCGCGGTGGCGGGCGGCGACGCCGAGCACGAAGCCGTTGCCGGGGGCGAGGGCGTAGGCGGCGAGGTGGGTGCCGTTGACGGTGTCGCTGGCGGAGGTGGGGGCGGGACGGGGGGTACTGCGCAGCTCACCGCTGTGAGGTGCCCCCGCGCCTGCCCGTGCTGCCCCAGCGGCACGACTGCCCGCAGCTCCGGCCGGCCGGACCAGTGCTGACAGGTTGGTCAGGGCTTCTCTCGCGTCCTCGGGTGGGGGTGTGCCGGCTGTGGTGGTTTCCGTGGTGTCCGGGGCGTAGAGGACGGCCCAGCCGCCGATGCGCTGGGCCAGTTGGTGGAGCACCGGCCGGACCGGGTCCGGGCGGGCCGCCGCCGTGGCGAGGCTCTGCTGGGCCTCCGTGACCCGGCGCAGCTCCGCCAGACGGGCCTGTGCCATCAGCTGCCAGACCGCCCGCGCCACCCCCGAGAACGTGGTCCGCGGCGGCACCTCCAGCAGCGGCAGCCCGTGCATCTCGCACGCCTCCACCAGCGCCCCCGGCACCGTGTCGTGCACCGGTGCCACGCCGAAGCCGAGCGCCGCCCCGCCCGCCGCCACGATCCGCGAGACATAGGCGTCGAAGTAGCCCGCGCCCGCGCCCTCCGGGATGTGCACGCCCGCCGACAGCAGCAGCTCCCCGCCCAGCAGATACGGGTACGGGTCCGCCATCTCCGAGGTGTGGACCCAGTGGACGACGGCACCGGGGTCCTCGGGCCCCCCGATGCGGCGCAGCCCGAGGTCCGCGCGGGCCAGCAGCGCGTCCAGGAGCACGGGGGGCGTGGGCGGAACCGTGGGGTCCGGCATGGTGGACGTTTCCTCCATCCTGCGCGGCCGGTATGGATGAAACGTACACTTCGCAGTCGCTTTTCGGCCACCTAGGGTCAGGTCAATCAGGACACGCCACTGACAGTGCGCGAAGGAGGCCCCCCGCATGGCCGTCGACTATCTGGTCATCGTCGTCTATCTGGCCGGCATGCTGGCCATGGGCTGGTGGGGCATGCGCCGCGCCAAGTCCAAGAGCGAGTTCCTGGTGGCCGGCCGCCGCCTCGGCCCCGCGATGTACTCCGGCACCATGGCCGCCATCGTCCTCGGCGGCGCATCCACCATCGGCGGCGTCGGCCTCGGCTACCAGTACGGCCTCTCCGGCGCCTGGATGGTCTTCACCATCGGCCTCGGACTGCTCGCCCTGAGCGTCTTCTTCTCCGCCCGTATCGCCCGGCTGAAGGTCTACACCGTCTCCGAGATGCTCGACCTGCGCTACGGCGGCCGGGCGGGCGTCATCTCCGGCCTCGTCATGTGGGCGTACACCCTGATGCTCGCGGTCACCTCGACCATCGCCTACGCCACGATCTTCGACGTCCTCTTCGACATCAACCGCACCCTCGCGATCATCCTCGGCGGCTCCATCGTCGTCGCGTACTCCACGCTCGGCGGCATGTGGTCCATCACGCTCACCGACATGGTGCAGTTCGTCGTGAAGACGATCGGCGTGCTGCTCCTGCTGCTGCCCATCGCCGTGGTCAAGGCGGGCGGCTTCGGCGAGATGAAGGCGCAGCTGCCCACCGAGTACTTCGACCCGCTGGGCATCGGCGGCGAGACCATCTTCACGTACGTGCTCATCTACACCTTCGGCATGCTGATCGGCCAGGACATCTGGCAGCGCGTGTTCACCGCCCGCAGCGACCGCACCGCCCGGTGGGGCGGCACCGTCGCCGGCACCTACTGCCTCGCCTACGCCCTCGCCGGCGCCGTCATCGGAACGGCCGCCAAGGTGCTCTACCCCAAGCTCGCCAGCGCCGACGACGCCTTCGCCACCATCGTCAAGGACGAGCTGCCCATCGGCGTGCGCGGCCTCGTCCTGGCCGCCGCCCTCGCCGCCGTGATGTCGACCTCCTCCGGTGCGCTGATCGCCTGTGCCACCGTCGCCAACAACGACATCTGGGCCCGGCTGCGCGGCGTCGTGCGCCCCGAGGGCGAGCAGCACGACGAGGTCAAGGGCAACCGCGCCTTCATCCTCCTCATGGGCCTCGCCGTGATCGGCACCGCGATCGCGCTGAACGACGTCGTCCAGGCGCTGACCGTCGCGTACAACCTGCTCGTCGGCGGGCTCCTCGTCCCCATCCTCGGCGGACTGCTGTGGAAGCGCGGCACCGCGCAGGGCGCCCTTGCCGCCGTCGCCGTGGGCGGTCTCGCCGTCATCGGCCTCATGGCGTCCTACGGCATCCTCGCCAACGAGCCCATCTACTACGGCCTGCTGTCCTCCCTCGCCGCCTACGTCGCCGTCTCCCTGGCGACCCGGCCCACCGACCCGGCCGTACTCGCCGCCTGGCGCGAACGCCTCGCCGGCCGCACCCCCGCACCCGAATCCGTGTCCGAACAGGTCCCCGCCGCCCAGTAGCATCATCAGCGCATACGCGACGAAGCGCAGAAAAGAGAGCAGTTCCCCATGAGCAACGAGACGCCCCGCGGCCCCGTCGACTCCTCCCGCGTCCCGCGCTACGCCGGTCCCGCGACCTTCGCCCGGCTGCCCCGCCTCGACGAGGTCGGCCGCGCCGATGTCGCCGTGGTGGGCGTGCCGTTCGACTCGGGCGTCTCCTACCGGCCGGGCGCCCGCTTCGGCGGCAACGCCATCCGCGAGGCGTCCCGGCTGCTGCGCCCCTACAACCCCGCTCAGGACGCCTCCCCGTTCGCCCTGGCGCAGGTGGCCGACGGCGGCGACATCGCCGTGAACCCGTTCCACATCAACGAGGCCGTGGAGACGATCGAGGCCGCGGCCGACGACCTGCTCGGTACCGGCGCCCGCCTCATGACCCTCGGCGGCGACCACACCATCGCCCTGCCGCTGCTGCGCTCCGTCGCCAAGAAGCACGGCCCCGTCGCCCTGCTCCACTTCGACGCCCACCTCGACACCTGGGACACCTACTTCGGCGCCGAGTACACCCACGGCACCCCGTTCCGCCGCGCGGTGGAGGAGGGCATCCTCGACACCTCCGCCCTCTCCCACGTGGGCACCCGCGGCCCCCTCTACGGCAAGCAGGACCTCACCGACGACCAGAAGATGGGCTTCGGCATCGTCACCTCCGCCGACGTCTACCGCCGGGGCGCCGACGAGGTCGCCGACCAGCTCCGCCAGCGCATCGGCGACCGCCCGCTGTACATCTCCATCGACATCGACTGCCTCGACCCCGCCCACGCGCCCGGCACCGGCACCCCCGAGGCGGGCGGCATGACCTCCCGCGAACTGCTGGAGATCCTGCGCGGACTGGCCTCCTGCAACCTGGTCTCCGCGGACGTCGTCGAGGTGGCGCCCGCGTACGACCACGCCGAGATCACCTCGGTGGCCGCGTCCCACACGGCGTACGAGCTGACCACGATCATGTCCCGCCAGATTGCAGAGGCCCGCGCGAAGTGACTCACGACCACGACCTGGTGCTCCGCCCGACGCCGGCCCAGACGGAGGCCGCGCTGAACCCGCCCCCCGGCCGCAACGGCGGAGACCTGGTCGTGGAGACCCTGGCCGGGCTCGGCGCGACCACCGTCTTCGGCCTGCCCGGCCAGCACGCACTCGGCATGTTCGACGCCCTGCGCCGCTCCGACCTGCGGTACATCGGCCTGCGGGTGGAGAACAACGCCGGGTTCGCGGCGGACGCGTACGGCCGGATCACCGGCGAGGCGGCCCCGCTACTGCTGTCCACCGGCCCGGGGGCGCTGACCTCGCTGGCCGCGCTCCAGGAGGCGGCGGCCGCCTCCGCTCCGGTGCTGGCGATCAGCAGCCAGGTCCCGACCGCGGGGCTCGGCGGCGGCCGCCACGGCTATCTGCACGAACTCCCCGACCAGTCGGCCTCGTTCCGGGGCGTGGTCAAGTCCGTCCACACGGTGCGTACGCAATCCCAGATCGCTTCGGCGATCGCGGAGGCCTGGAAGTCGGCGCTGACCGTCCCGCACGGCCCGGTGTGGGTGGAGATCCCGCAGGACGTCCTGCTCGCGGAGACGATCCTGCCGGCGGTGACGGCGATGGACGCCACCCCGGCCGAGCTGCCCCCGCGCCCCGAACTGACCGCGCTGGCCGCCCATCTGCTCGCGCAAGCGGAGCGCCCCGCGATCATCGCGGGCGGGGGAGTGGTCCGCGCGGACGCCTCCGGCAAGCTGAGGCAGCTCGCCGAGCGGATCCAGGCCCCGGTCGTCACCACCCCCGGCGGCAAGGGCGCGTTCCCCTGGACCCACCCGCTGTCGCTGCAGTCCTGGCTGGAGGACCGCCACACGACGGACTTCCTGGAGGACGCGGACGTCCTGCTCGTCGTCGGCTCGGGCCTGGGCGAACTCTCCTCCAACTACCACACCTTCAGGCCGCGCGGCCGGGTGATCCAGATCGAGGCCGACCTCGGCAAGCTGGAGTCCAACCACCCGGGCCTCGGCATCCACGCGGACGCCCGCCTCGCGCTCCAGGCGCTGCTCGAAACGGTGGAACCGCGCGAGGACGCGACCGCCCCGGAGCGGGTACGGGACCTGCTGGACCGGGTGCGCGCACGCCTCGCCGCCCAGGAACTCACCCTGGAGCAGCAGGTCCTCGCAGCGGTCCGCCGAGCCCTTCCCACCAGCTCGCCGTCGTTCTGGGACATGACCATCCTGGCCTACTGGGCCTGGTCCGCCTTCGACGCCATGGGCCCCAACCACCTGCACTCCGCGCAGGGCGCGGGCGGCCTCGGCTACGGCTTCCCGGCCGCCCTCGGCGCGGCGGTCGCCGACCCCACCCGCCCGGTGCTGGCGGTCTCCGGGGACGGCGGCGCGCTCTACTCCATCGCCGAACTGGCCACGGCCCGCCAGTACGACCTGGACGTCACCTGGCTGATCGTCGACGACGGTGGCTACGGCATCCTGCGCGAGTACATGACCGACACCTTCGGCGAGCCCACGGCGACGGAACTGACCCGCCCCGACTACGTGGCCCTCGCCGAGTCCTTCGGCGTCCCGGGACTGCGCACCACCCCCGAGACCCTGGAGCAGGACCTCGCGAAGGCCCTCGCCACCCCGGGCCCGTCGGTCGTCGTCCTCCCGGCGCTTCTCCGGATGTTCGCCCCGACGCACCTGGACTGAGCCGGGCGGGTCAGCAGCCGCCCGGGCCCACCCCGTCGATCCGCCCGCCGAAGTCGCCGAGGTAGCGGGAGCGCCAGTCGCCGTTGAAGACGTCCCGCTTCTCGACCGGCTGCCAGTTCACGAAGCAGGCCCGGGTGCTCGCGACGAACGAGCCGACGTGGTCGTGGAAGCGGGGCGGCATGTCCCGGTAGCCGCTGCGCGCGGTCCACTCCCAGTAGTCGCCGCCGAAGCCGTCCTTGCTCCAGAAGCACACCGACCCGTCGGGGCAGGACGGAGGCGCGGCCGGCGTGGCGGACGCCGTGTGGGCGGGCAGCAGAAGCGCGGTCAGCGCGAGAACGGCGGCGAGGGACCAGGAACGAGTCTTCACGGCACTCTCCATCAAGGCGTCGCGGAAGGGAATCGCCCCGGCGGACGAGCCGGGGCGATCCCATGTTCCCGACGGAACGGCCCCGACCGCCCCGAGTCACCGCCCACACCACCGAATGGAGCGAACCGGAGGCTCACCGGCGTACTCCCCACCGAGCGCCGAACGCCCCCGCGCGGGGCGCACGGGTCCCGGACACCGGCACCCGGTCCCACAACCCATACGCCGGACCGTTGGTTGCGTGACGAGGCTCCGCCCTCCTCGTCGGCTTCCGTGGACGGGACGCCGGGTGCGCCGCTGGCAGAGTGATCGCCGCCCGCGAACCCGAACGGCAGGAGGAAGCGACATGGAGCTGGTCAGGGATCTGGCGGACCCGGCGCGGCGGGAAGCCGCCTGGGAGGCCCTGAGGTCGCTCGGGGCGGCGGCGGTGCCGTCACTGCTGCGCGAGATGCTGGACGAGGCCTCGCCGGTGGACTGGTTCCGGATAAAGCTGCTCCTGCACGCCGTCGGACCCGCGGCCTACGACGACGTGCTGGCCGCCCTGGAGACCGCACCCGACGAGAAGGCGAGGCGGCGGGTGAGCGCGGTGTTCCGCGGATTGGGCGCCGTGGAGGGCTACGTCGAGGCGTTGTCCCACCCCTCGGCGGCCGTCCGCGAGTGCGCCGTCGTCGGCATCCAGTCCGCCTGCTCGGTGCTGTTCGGCCGCACCCCCGCGTACCGGGGCGACGTCGCTCCGGTGGCCGAGGCGCTCGTCCCCCTGCTCGCCGACCCGGACGCGGACGTGGCCGAGCGCGCCCTGTTGGTGCTGCCGATGCTGGGGGACGTCGTCCTCGCACCGCTGCGGCGAGTACGGTGCGAAGGACCCGGGGCCCTGCGAGCGCCCGCCCTCACGGCACTGGCCGCGGCGGGCGGCGAGGAGGCCCTGTCCGAGCGGGACAGGGCGGCCGTCGCTCGACTGATCCGGATCAAGGCGATCGACGACCGGGCCGAGCCCCTGGAGGCGTGCTCCCTCTCCTGGATCGCGGTCCCCGGCGGGGACCGGGCGGGAATCGCCGAGGTGCTGGGGCTGTACGGCGAACGGCTCGCCACGTTCGCGCTGGGGTACAGCGTCGTCCTTCACGACAGCGACGACTGGCCCGACCACCGCCGCGTGTACGTCACGCCCGAGGTGGACGGCTGGACGCTGGTCCTCGGGCCGTGGTGCAACCCCGTCGATCCGGAACGCGCCGAGGAGGTGCTCGGCGCCGTCACCGCGTTGAGCCGCCGTTACGGCCGGGCCCAGGCGTACTTCTTCGGCGAGCACGGCGGCGGATCCGGTTGGGCACTGGCCGAGGAAGGGGTCGTGGTCCGTCGGCACGACGCCTCCAGCAGGGGCAAGGGGCAGATCTCCGAGATGGGCGATCGGCTCCCTGAGGAGCTCGCGCTGCACGCCGAGTGGACGGGGGCCGAGGAGGAGGCGGCTGAGTGGGAGGACACCAGCCCCTACATGGCCCCCGACCTCGCGCTGCGGCTGGGCGCGACGAGCCCCTTCGCTCTGGGTCCGAGGACTGTCGTCCGCGGCCGGGGCGTCGTGGCGCTCACCCCGCTCGCGGCCGAGCAGGGCGAACCGGAGACGGGCGCATACCGCATCTGAACCGCCCGCCCGCAGGGTGCGGGGGATGAAATCCGCTCCCGGTGGCGTTGGTGCCTTGCGGTAGATCAGGTCGATCGGAGGGCACCCGCGTGACACCGCAACGGGGATGGGCACGGCGACTGGCCGCATACGCGTGGCGGCACCCGAAGGACGTCGTACTCGCCCTGGGCTCCTCCCTGGCCGGCATGGCCGTGATGGCGCTCGTCCCGCTGATCACCAAGGTGATCATCGACGAGGTCATCGGCGACGAGACCAAGGACATGGCCACCTGGGCCGGGCTGCTCGTCGGCGCCGCGCTCGCCGTCTACGTCCTCACCTACATCCGCCGCTACTACGGCGGCCGGCTCGCCCTCGACGTCCAGCACGACCTGCGGACCGAGATGTACGACGCGATCACCCGGCTCGACGGCAGACGCCAGGACGAGCTGTCCACCGGGCAGGTCGTCGGACGCGCCACCAGCGACCTCCAGCTGATCCAGGGCCTGCTCTTCATGCTGCCGATGACCATCGGCAACCTGCTGCTGTTCCTGATCTCCCTCGTGATCATGACGTCGCTGTCCCTGCCGCTCACCGCAGTCGCCCTCGCCGTCGCCCCCGCCCTGTGGTGGATCGCCAAGCGCAGCCGCACCCGGCTGCACCCCTCCACCTGGTACGCGCAGGCGCAGGCCGGAGCGGTCGCCGGGGTCGTCGACGGCGCGGTCAGCGGCGTCCGGGTGGTGAAGGGTTTCGGGCAGGAGGAGCAGGAGACCGGCAAGCTGCGCGAGGTCGGACGGCGGCTGTACGCCGGGCGGCTGCGCACCATCCGGCTGAACTCCCGGTACACCCCGGCGCTCCAGGCCGTACCCGCCCTCGGGCAGGTGGCCATGCTGGCGCTCGGCGGCTGGCTCGCGGTGCGCGGGCACATCACCCTGGGCACCTTCGTCGCCTTCTCCACCTACCTGGCCCAGCTCGTCGGCCCGGTCCGGATGCTCGCCGTGGTCCTCACCGTCGGCCAGCAGGCCCGCGCCGGCACCGAACGCGTCCTGGAGCTGATCGACACCAAGCCCTCCCTGACCGACGGCACCAGGGAACTGCCCGCCGACGCCCCCGCCACCGTCGAGTTCGACGACGTCTCCTTCGGCTACGACCCCGACCGGCCGGTGCTCGACGGGCTCTCCTTCGAGATACGCCCCGGCGAGACCCTCGCCGTCGTCGGCACCTCCGGCTCCGGCAAGTCGACCGTCTCCCTCCTCCTGCCACGCTTCTACGACGTCACACGCGGCGCCGTCCTCGTCGGCGGGCATGATGTGCGGGAGCTGACCGCCGAGTCGCTGCGCGCCGCGATCGGACTGGTCCCGGAGGACTCCTTCCTCTTCTCCGACACCGTCCGCAACAACATCGCCTACGGCCGCCCCGACGCCACCGACGAGGAGATCACCGCCGCCGCCCGCGCCGCCCAGGCCGACCGCTTCATCCGCGAGCTGCCCGACGGCTACGACACCACCGTCGGCGAGCACGGCCTGACCCTCTCCGGCGGCCAGCGCCAGCGCGTAGCCCTGGCCCGCGCGATCCTCAGCGACCCGCGCCTGCTGGTCCTGGACGACGCCACCTCCGCCGTGGACGCCCGCGTGGAGCACGAGATCCACGAGGCGCTCAGAAACGTCATGCGGGGCCGCACCACCCTGCTGATCGCCCACCGCCGCTCCACCCTCAACCTCGCCCACCGCATCGCCGTCCTCGACGGCGGCCGGCTCGCCGACATCGGCACCCACGACGAGCTCCAGCGGCGCTCCCCCCTCTACCGCCGGCTGCTCACCGACCCCGACGAGCTCGGCGCCGTCTCCCCGGGCCACACCCCGCCCGCCGGACCGCAGGAGGACGACGACACCTCCGTCCGCGCGGAGCTCGACGCGGAGTTCGACGCCGAGCGCGGTGTCACCCCGCGGCTGTGGACGGGCGACCGGGAGCCCAAGGACACCGCCCTCGCCGATGCCCCGGCCACCCCGGAGCTCCTCGCCCAGGTCGACGCGCTGCCCCCGGCCAACGACGTCCCCGACATCGACGAGGCGCGCGCGGTCCGCCCGGAGGACTCCTACGGACTGCGCCGGCTGCTGCGCGGCTTCCGGACGCCACTCCTCATCAGCCTCGCCCTGGTCGCCGTGGACGCCGGGATGGGCCTGCTGCTGCCCGTGCTGATCCGGCACGGCATCGACCAGGGCGTGACGCAGGCCGCCCTCGGCGCGGTCTGGGCCGCCTCCCTGCTCGCCCTACTGACCGTGGCCCTCCAGTGGTCGGCGCAGATCGGCGAGACCCGGATGACCGGACGCACCGGCGAACGCATCCTGTACGCGCTGCGGCTGAAGATCTTCGCCCAGCTCCAGCGGCTCGGCCTCGACTACTACGAGCGCGAGCTCACCGGCCGGATCATGACCCGGATGACCACGGACATCGACGCGCTGTCGACATTCCTGCAGACGGGGCTGGTCACGGCGTTCGTCTCGCTGGTCACCTTCTTCGGCATCATGGTCGCCCTGCTGGTCCTCGACGTCGAGTTGGCCCTGGTCGTCTTCGCCACCCTGCCCCCGCTGATCATCGGCACCTACTTCTTCCGCCGGGCCAGCGTGAAGGCGTACGAACTGGCCCGGGAGCGGGTGTCGGCGGTCAACGCCGATCTGCAGGAGTCGGTGTCGGGGCTGCGGATCGTGCAGGCCTTCCGCCGCGAGCGGGACGGCGCACGCCGGTTCGCGGAGCGCAGCGCCGCCTACCGCAGCGCACGCATCCGCGGGCAGTGGCTGATCTCGGTCTACTTCCCGTTCGTGCAGTTCCTGTCGTCCGTCGCGGCCGTGGCCGTGCTGGTCGTGGGCGGCGCCCGGGTCCACAACGGGACGCTGGCGATCGGCTCGCTGGTGGCGTACCTGCTCTACATCGACCTGTTCTTCGCGCCGGTCCAGCAGCTCTCCCAGGTCTTCGACGGCTACCAGCAGGCGTCCGTGTCGCTCGGCCGCATCCAGGAACTGCTGCGGGAGCCGACCTCCACGCGGCAGCCGGACAAGCCGCTCGACGTGCCCTCCCTGCGCGGCGAGATCGCCTTCGAGAACGTGCACTTCGCCTACGGCGACGGCGAGGAGGCCCTCAACGGCATCGACCTCACCATCCCCGCCGGACAGACCGTCGCCTTCGTGGGCGAGACCGGCGCCGGAAAGTCCACCCTGGTCAAGCTGGTCGCCCGGTTCTACGACCCGACGAACGGCCGGGTCACCGCCGACGGCACGGACCTTAAGGACCTGGACCTCACCGCCTACCGGCACCGGCTCGGCGTCGTACCGCAGGAGGCGTACCTGTTCCCGGGCACTGTCCGCGACGCCATCGCCTACGGCCGCCCGGACGCCACCGACGCCGAGGTCGAGGCCGCGGCCCGCGCGGTCGGCGCGCACGAGATGATCGCCACACTGGACGGCGGCTACCTCCACGAGGTCGCCGAGCGGGGCCGCAACCTCTCCGCCGGACAGCGCCAGCTGATCGCCCTGGCCCGCGCCGAACTCGTGGACCCGGACGTGCTGTTGCTCGACGAGGCCACGGCCGCCCTCGACCTGGCCACCGAGGCACAGGTGAACCAGGCGACGGACCGTCTGGCGGGACGCCGGACGACCCTCGTGGTGGCGCACCGTCTCACCACCGCCGCCCGGGCCGACCGGGTGGTCGTCATGGACCACGGCCGGGTCGCGGAGGACGGCACGCACGAGGAACTGCTGCGGCTGGGCGGCCAATACGCCGCGCTGTGGCGGACGTTCGTCGGGGAGGACGTGCCCGCGCCGGCGTGAGGAGGGCGGCCCGCCGCACGCAACCATCCGGCCTACGCCATGCGTCCGTACACGCGTACGCCGCCTGACGCGGCAGGCGCGGTACGGGAGGACGACGACTGTGGGCAACGGAGCGATACGCCGGCGCATCGCGCTGGGCCTTGCGGTGCTGACCGCCTCGGGACTGCTCACCGTGGCCGTGCCGACCGAGGCACAGGCCGCCGCGCACTGCCCGGGGCGCAAGGTGCGGACCCTGCCGTTCTCGACGGGCTCGGTGGTCGTCTACAAACGGGGCGGCTACATCTGCGCCGTCACCGTCGCCAAGAAGCCGGGCGCCAAGCGGAAGATGTCGGTGAGCGTGCGGGCGCGCGGCGGCCGGCCAGTGGTCGACGAGGGCCGCTACACATACCACGCGGGGCCGGTGACCGTACATGCCGGCCGCCGCTGCGTGTGGGTGAAGGGCAAGGTCGGCGGACCATCCGTCAGCTCCGGCTGGATCCTCTGCTGACCCGGCATCCGACCGAGGGTTAACCCTATGTCCCCTGGTGCTGGGGGGAGTTGGTCGAGTAGCTTCCGGCGCACATCTGTCTCACAGGGGAGTGCGCATGCGCAAGGCGCTCAGATGGCTGCTGGCGCTCACGGTGCTCATAGGCACACTGAGTACGGCCGGGGCGGCCACCGCCGCCGAGCCGGAGGCCACCGGCACCACTGACATCAAGGAGAGACTGCTCTCCGTTCCGGGCATGAGCCTGATCGAGGAGAAGCCGTACCCCGGGTACCGCTTCTTCGTCCTCAACTACACCCAGCCGGTCGACCACCGCAGCCCCGCCAAGGGCACGTTCCAGCAGCGGATCACCGTGCTGCACAAGGACACCGCGCGGCCGACGGTCTTCTACACGGGCGGCTACAGCGTCTCCACGACGCCGCGGCGCGCCGAGCCGACCCAGATCGTGGACGGCAACCAGGTCTCCATGGAGTACCGCTTCTTCACTCCGTCCCGTCCCGAGCCCGCGGACTGGTCGAAGCTCGACATCTGGCAGGCCGCCGGCGACCAGCACCGCATCTTCAAGGCGCTGAAGACGATCTACTCCAAGAACTGGATCTCCACCGGCGGTTCCAAGGGCGGCATGACCGCCACCTACTACGAGCGCTTCTACCCGCGCGACATGGACGGCGTGGTCGCCTACGTCGCCCCCAACGACGTGGTCAACAAGGAGGACTCGGCCTACGACCGCTTCTTCCGCACCGTGGGCACCAAGGAGTGCCGTGACCGGCTGAACGCCGTACAGCGCGAGGCGCTGGTGCGCCGGGCGCCGCTGAAGGAGAAGTACGAGGCGGCCGCCGCCGAGAACGGCTACACCTTCGACACCATCGGGGGCCTGGACCGGGCGTACGAGGCCGTCGTCCTCGACTACGTGTGGGGCTTCTGGCAGTACAGCACCCTCGCCGACTGCGCGGACATCCCGGCGGACGCCGCGAACGCCACCGACGACGAGATCTGGACCTCGATCGACACGATCTCCGGGTTCTCCTTCTACACGGACCAGGGTCTGAGCCCGTACACGCCGTACTACTACCAGGCCGGTACGCAGCTGGGCGCGCCGACCATCCACTTCCCGCACATCGAGAAGAAGTACATCCGCTACGGCTACCAGCCGCCGCGCAACTTCGTGCCCCGTTCGATCGACATGAAGTTCGAGCCGTGGGTGATGCGCAGCGTCGACACCTGGGTCCGCCACAACGCCCGGCACATGCTGTTCGTGTACGGCGAGAACGACCCGTGGGGTGCCGAGCCGTTCCGGCTGGGGCACGGCGCGCGTGACTCGTACGTCTTCACCGCGCCCGGCATGAACCACGGCGCGAACGTGGCCGGACTGGTCGCGAAGGAGAAGGCGTTCGCCACGGCCCGCATCCTGGACTGGGCGGACGTCGCCCCGACCACCGTCCAGGAGAACCCCGCGGCGGCGAAGCCGCTGGCGAAGTTCGACGCCAAGCTGGACAAGCGGGACGCCGAGCAGCGGCACACGCTGCGACCGTAGGTATTCGGCGGCACTACACCGGGCGGGCGCAGCCCACCGGTGTGGTTCCGCCGAGCCGGACGTAGAGGGCCGTGGACGCCGGGCAGTCGGACCGGGTGTCCACGGCCTTCGTCACCTTGAACTCCGGCTTCCGCTCGCCGCCCCCGTCGCAGGCCGTCTCCCGGACCTTGCCGTCGCCCAGGTCGTAGACGCAGTCGCCGACGATGGTGCGAGGCCCGCCCCCGCCGCCCGGGTCCCCGGGGTGCGGCGGCTGGAGGTTGCGCATACAGGCGTAGCCGCGCGGCACCGCCCCGTCGCCGTCCTCGTCGAAGGAGGGCCGCTGCTCGCTGATGTGCAGCACGAAGTCCGTGGTCGCCGGGCAGCGCGGACCGTCCCGCACGGTGCCGTCGTGACGGGCGACGACCCGGGCCGCCGCCCGCTCGCTTTGGCACGACACCTCGGTGAAGCTGGTGCGGCCGAAGGAGCTGCACTCGTCGACCGCGAGGAACACCGCCCCGTACCCGGACGGCCGGACCGGCGTCGGTGACACCGTGGCCGCCTGCTCGCCCAGCCGGTCCTGCCCCTGGTCGCCCTGGCAGCCGGTGAGCAGCACCGCGCACACCGCCGCAAACGCGGCCGGCGCCCGCCACCTGATTCCCACGCGCATCGTCATCCCCCCGGACACCCCCGTCCAGCGTGACCCGGCGGGCCGGGTCACGCCAGACATGTGGGCCGGTTTGCGCACGTTGGGTGCGGTGCGTCGGGTGTGTGACGTACGGGCGCTACGTCCGACGAGGTAGGAAGGCCGCCCTGTGGAGCGGGTTCCTAGTAGCGCAGCCCGTGCCCGACCGGGTAGAGCACCGCCGCCGGGTCGTCGGCCCGCTGCACCGGGACCGGCAGCGTCCCGCGCGGGTCCGCCTTGCCCGCGATGACCCGGGCCGCCGCCCGCAGTTCCACGTCGGTCCAGGAGTACGCGGCCAGATACGCCGGCACGCCGGGCAGATGGGCCACGTCGTAGGGGTTGCGGATGGCGCACGCGACCACCGGCTTCCCCGTCGCCAGCAGCTGCTCGACGAGCGTCTTCTGGCTGCTGGACGCGCTGACGTTGTACGTCCCGACGACCACCGCGTCCACGTCCTGGGCCGCCGCCACCGCCTTGGCGACGGTCGCCGCCGATGGCGCCGTGCCCGTGGACAGGGCGGTGGCCGTGAAGCCCAGCTCGTTCAGCGCGCCGGCGAGCACCCCGGTCGGCGGCCCCGTCGTACCGGACGGGGACACCGGGTCGGCGCCGACCACCAGCAGCTTCGGCCGGCTGCGCCGGGACAGCGGCAGCAGGCCGCCCTCGTTGACCAGCAGGGTCGTGGTGCGCTCGGCGATCCGGTCGGCGGCGGCCAGGTGCGCACGCGTGCCGACGGTGCGGTCGACACCGGCGTGGGAGACGTACGGGTCGTCGAACAGGCCCAGTTTCGCCTTCATCCGCAGGATCCGCAGGATCGACTCGTCGAGCCGGGACTCGGTCAGCTCGCCGTCCCGCACGGCGTTCAGGACCGCGTTCCAGGCCACGTCCAGGGACGGCGGGTTGAGCAACTGGTCCACGCCCGCCTTCAGCGCCAGCACCGGCACCCGGTCGTCGCCGTACTTCGTGCGGACGCCCTCCATGCCGAGGGAGTCGGTGACCACCACCCCGTCGTAGCCCAGCTCCTCGCGCAGGATGCCGGTGAGGATCGGGCGGGAGAGGGTGGCCGGGTCCTCGGAGGGGTCGAGGGCCGGGACGACGATGTGCGCGGTCATGATCGAGTCGATGCCCGCGGCGACCGCCGCCCGGAACGGCGGCGCGTCCAGCCGCTCCCACTGCTCGCGGGTGTGGTGGATGTACGGCAGTTTGGCGTGGCTGTCGTCGACCGTGTCGCCGTGGCCTGGGAAGTGCTTGGCCGTGGAGGCGATGTGCGACGACTCGTAGCCCTGGACCTCCGCCGCGACGAGACCAGCCACGGCCTTCGGGCCGGCGCCGAAGGAGCGGACGCCGATGACGGGGTTGGCCGGGTTGACGTTGACGTCGGCCACCGGGGAGTAGTTCTGGCGGATGCCCAGGGCGCGCAGTTCGCGTCCCGCGATCCGGCCGAGGCTGCGCGCGTCGGAGCGGGAGCCGCCCGCGCCGATGGCCATCGCCCCCGGGAACAGGGTCGCGGGCTGGCCCACGCGGGCCACGATGCCGTGCTCCTGGTCGGTGGAGATGAGCACGGGAAGCCCGCGCGGCAGGCCGAGGGAGGCCTTCTGGATGCCGTTGGACAGATCGGCGATCTGGTGCGGGGAACGGGTGTTGTGTGCCCAGGCGAAGTAGATGATGCCGCCGACCCGGTACTTGGCGAGCAGTTCGGCGGCCGTGCGGACGCCGATCTCCTTGAGGTTGGCGTCGATGTCGGCCTGGTCAGGGTCGGTGGCGGAGTGGCCGTAGACCCGCATCACGAACAGCTGGCCGACCTTCTCCTCCAGGGTCATCCGGGAGATGAGGGCGCGCAGCTTACTGTCATGCGCGGCGTCGTGGGCGGCGGAACCGGCGGCCGCGTGGACGGTCCCGCCGGCCGCCAGGGCGGTGGTGACGCCCGCCGTCGCGGCGATGACGGCGCGTCTGGACGGACGTGCGGTGTTACCCGGGCTTCCGGTGCTGCTGTCGGGCACGTGCGCTCCTTTGGAAGGTGATCCGCGGGGACCGGGGATCCGCTGAAGGAAACTGCCAGGAGGTCACCAATATCCGGGAAGTTTCTGCCAGTCAAGGGAAAGCGCAGTAACAGGGAGGGGCCGTCATCGGCGCTAGGGAGGGGGGCGCGCCGATGACGGCGTGCTGCCGGCCGCGGCACGGCGGAGAGGGTGGGTCAGCAATCGCTACCGGCAGCGATGGCCGACACCGCACCACGGAGACTCTTCCGGCAACCTGCCCATGGGACGGACCGGGACCGTTACGGGTTCCCCCGCCGACCGGGATTCCGCCAAGTCGGTACCGGGGGTACGGAGGGGGTCGGCGGGGCGTGTGGGCGGGCGCCGGGTGCTGGGATCAGCGGGGCCTGTGCGCCGACACCTCGGGCCAGTGCTCGCCCAGGGTGCGCACGGTCTCCGCGATCGCCGGGCGGCGGGCCGCGCCGCTGCGCCACAGCGCGTACAGTCGCCGTACGGGCATGGGGTCGAGGGGCACCTCCACCACGCCCTCCGGCAGCGGACCGCGCCCCAGCCGGGGAATCAGCGCGATGCCGAGCCCGGCCGCGACCAGGGCGACCAGGGTCGGGTTCTCGTCGGCCTGGTGGACGATCTCCGGCTCGTGCCCGGCCGCGCGCAGGGTGCGCACCAGCCACTCGTGGCAGACCCGCCCCGGCGGCTGGCAGATCCACCGCTCACCGCCCAGCTCCTCCCGCCGCACCGCCGTACGGCCCGCGAACGGATGCCCCTCGGGCACCAGCAGATCGCACAGGTCGTCCCCAATGACCGCCTGCTCCACGCCCGCCGGGGCGGGCAGCGGCGCGATGTCCCAGTCGTGCGCGATCACCAGGTCGACGGCACCCTTGGCGACCAGGTCGACCGAGAGATGGGGATCGATCTCGGTGAGCCGGGTGTCCAGCGCGGGGTGACGGCGGGCCAGGTCGGCCAGGACGGGCGGCATCAGTCCCCGCGCCGCCGAGGCGAACGCGGCGACGGTCAGCCGTCCGGCCGGCACCCCGCGCCGTTCCTCCAGTTCCGTCTCCGCCCGCTCCACGATGGCGATCAGCTCCTGGGCGGCGCGCACCAGCTGATGCGCCTCGTCGGTCAGCCGTACGCCCCGCCCCTCCCGCTCCAGCAGCACGGTCCGGGTCTCCCGCTCCAGCTTGGCGATCTGCTGGGACACGGCGGACGAGGTGTACCCGAGCGCTGCGGCGGCGGCGCCGACGGTGCCGTGCACCGAGACCGCGTGCAGGGCGCGCAGACGCTGGAGGTCGAGCATGGCGGCGGCTCCCCGATCGGTTAGCGATGCTTCATTCCACCATGCAGGAATCATCGCTGGTGCTGAAATGTGACGGGCGGTGATCATCGACGTATGCGACCTTCCCACGTGCTCCTCGCAGTCCTCGTCGCCGCCGTGTGGGGCGTGAACTTCACCGTCATCGAGGTCGGACTCGACCACTTCCCGCCGCTGCTCTTCTCCGCCCTGCGCTTCCTCGTGGCGGCGCTGCCCGCGGTGTTCCTCGTGGGGCGGCCCAAGGTGGCGTGGAAGTGGATCGTGGGCGTGGGCCTGGCGCTGGGAGTGGCCAAGTTCGGGCTGCTGTTCGTCGGCATGAACGCCGGGATGCCGGGCGGCCTGTCCTCCCTGGTGCTCCAGATCCAGGCGGTGTTCACGGCCCTGTTCGCCTTCGCGCTCCTCGGCGAACGCCCCTCCCGGGTCCGTCTGGTGGGGATGGCAGTGGCGCTGGCCGGCATCGGGGTGGCGGCGGTTGACGAGGGCGCCTCGGGTCCGCTGCTCGGCTTCGCCCTGGTGGTCGCGGCGGCGGCCTGCTGGGGCGTCTCCAACATCCTCACCCGCAAGGCGGCACCCCCGGACGCCCTGAACTTCATGATCTGGGTGAGCACGGTCCCCGTCCTGCCGCTGCTGGCGCTCTCCCTGCTGCTGGAGGGCCCGTCGGCCGGCCTCGACGCGCTGCGCGGCCTGGACTGGCAGGGCGCGGGCACCGTGCTCTACGTCGCCTGGGTCGCCACGGTCTTCGGCTTCGGCGCCTGGGGCTGGCTGCTGCGCCGTTACCCCGCCTCCACGGTCGCGCCCTTCTCCCTGCTGGTCCCGGTCTTCGGCATGTCGTCGGCCGCCCTGTTCCTGGGCGAGTCGGTCACCGCACTGCGGTGGTGCGCGGCGGGCCTGCTGGTGGGCGGGGTGGCCCTGGCATCGGTGAGGGTCGCGCAATCCGCTGGACGCACGGAGCCGCGCAGGGAAGACGCCCCGGTCGGCGGATGAGGGGAAGGGTTGCGCGCAGGCTCACGCCGACTCGGTCAGCAACCGCGTCAGGTGCTCACGGCCCGGGCTGAGCAGACCCGGCAACGGCGCCGCCGCCTCGTACCAGCGCTTCTCGTACTCCCAGCACAGCCAGCCCTCCCAGCCGTGCCGGGAGAGGACCTCCACGACATCGGTGAGCGGAAGCACCCCCGCGCCGAGCGGGAGCGGTGTCGTGTCCTCGGCGGAGGCGATGTCCTTGACCTGGACATAGCCGAGGTGCGGGGACAGCGTCGCGAAGCTCTCCACGGGCTGTTCGCCGCCGAGCCAGGTGTGCATCACGTCCCACAGCGCGCCCACCCGGCGGTGGCCGACCAGACCGAGGATCCGCATCGCGTCGGCGCCCGTGGGGTGCGAGTCGTGGGTCTCGAGCAGGATGCGTACGCCCAGATCGTTGGCGTGCTGGGCGGCCGTGCCCAGCCGTCGCGCGGCCGTGGCGTCGGCCTCTTCGGGGGTCTGCTCGGTGCCGCCGCCGGGGAAGACCCGCACGAAGGGCGCGCCGACGTCATGGGCGAGGTCCAGCAGGGCCCGGACCTCGGCGAGCACGGGCTCGTCCGCACCGGGAGCGGCCACCCGGGCATAGCCGGCGAGGCCCAGGATCTCGACACCGGCCGCCTTGAACTCGGCGGCCACGTCCGCACGTTGTTCGGGGGTGAGACCCGGGTGGACGGGTTCCTCGGGGTGGGTGCGCAACTCGACGCCGTGATAGCCGTGCGCCGCGGCAAGCCCCACCACCTCACTGACCGCCAGACCGGGAACACCAAGAGTGGAGAACGCCAGCTTCATAATCCGGACACTACCCCGCCCACCCCAACCACACCCGCAACCCCGGCACCCTCTAGATACGCGGGAGATCTCCCCCCAGGGGCGCGGGGAACTGCGCAAACCCCCCCACAACCGGCACCCGACCCCGCACCGGCCACCCCCCAACCCCAGGGGCGCGGGGAACTGCGCGAAAACCCCCACAACCGGCACCCGACCCCGCACCGGCCACCCCCCAACCCCAGGGGCGCGGGGAACTGCGCGAAAACCCCCCCACGACCGGCACCCGACCCCGCACCGGCACCAGCCACCCAGGGGCGCGGGGAACTGCGCAAACCACCCCCCAACCCCCCCGCCTCACCCCCGCGGCACCCCCGTGGACCCCCGCACCATCAACTCCCCCCGCACGGAAGCGACCCCACCCAGCGGCGCCTCCTCCCGCCCCATCGCAATCCGCCCGGCCCGGGCCCCCGCCTCCGCCAACGGCAACCGCACCGTCGTCAGCGCCGGCACCGCGTCGATGCTGAACGGCAGATCATCGAACCCCGCCACCGACACATCGTCCGGAATCCGCAGCCCCGAGTCCCGCAGCGCCGCGCACGCCCCCAGCGCGACGGAGTCGTTCGCCGCGACAACAGCCGTCAACGACGGGTCCCGGCGCAGGAGTTCGAGCGTGGCCTCGTACCCCGACCGCCGGTCGTACCGCCCGTACACGGTCCAGCGCGCATCCTCCTCGATCCCGTGCCCGGCCAGCGCGGCCCGATGCCCCTCCAGCCGGTGACGCGTGGTCGTCCGTTCCTCGGGACCCGCGACGTACCCCACCCGCCGGTGCCCCAGCCCGATCAGATGCTCGGTGAGTTCCTGCCCGCCGCCACGGTTGTCGAAGGTCAGCGCGACCGCCCCGGTCTCCGGCGCCTGCGGCCGCCCGCACAGCACCACGCGCGTCCCGGCGTCCGCCAGTTTCCGCAGCTTGGCGTCCATCGCCGCCTGGTGCTCCGCGTCCTCGATCGCACCGCCGGTCAGCACGACCGCCGCCGCCCGCTGCCGCTGGAGCAGGGTGAGATAGGTGAGTTCACGCTCGGGGGAGCCGCCCGTGTTGCACACGACCGCGAGTCTCTCCCCGCCGGCACGCCCGCCCGGCCCCCCGATCTCCGACTGGATGGCGCCCGCCATGATCCCGAAGAACGGGTCGGCGATGTCGTTCACCAGGATGCCGACCAGGTCGGACGTGGCGGCGGCGAGGGCGCTCGCGTGGCCGTTGAGCACGTAGTCGAGTTCGTCCACGGCCTTCAGCACCCGTTCGCGGGTGGACGCGGCCACGGGATAGTTCCCGTTGAGCACGCGCGACACCGTCGCGGGTGAGACCTGTGCACGCGCCGCCACGTCCGCCAGGGTCACCGTCATGTCTCGTCCTCCGTCGGCGTCTCGTCGGGGTTCGGAGCAGACCCTACGGCTCCAAACCCGTCCGTTCGCCCCCTCGAACAAGTCGGCCACGCGACGCCCTTGTCCGAAACGTCAGACGCTACGACCTGACACGCAAGACGGCGGGTATCGCCAGCCCCCCTGCGGGCAATCGTGCCGCTGGGGCGGCACGGGTGGGCGCAGACGGCACCCCGCAAGCGCCGGGCTGCGCACCCCCCACCCGGCCGACACCGACAAGGCGCACCCCGTCAAGCAGCTTGCGCGGGTCGCAAGCCGTGCGGTGCCGGATCGGACGCCGACGTTCGCCGGCACCGCACGTTGCTTCCCCCCCCCTGCTCCCCGCAGTGCACAGCCCCCACCGTGCACAGGCACCAGCATGCGTGCGCAGAACGCTTGAATCCTTGACGGTCCGTGCAGGGATCTTGTCAATTCCGGCAGAAGCGCAGAAGCGCAGAAGCGCAAACGAAAAACAGGCGCACACCAGCCCTACTGGTCCCCCTGGTGATGCCGATGATCCGTAGGCGTCATGCCATACACACGCCGGAAGACGCGACTGAACGTCGCCGCGTCCGTAAACCCCCACCGCGCGGCGATGGAATGCACCGAGCGCCCCCGAAGCCGCGGGTCCGCCAGATCGCGCCGACAGCGCTCCAGCCGCCGGTGACGGATCCACGCCGCCGGCGCGTCGCCCTCCGCAGCGAACAGCTGGTGCAGATGCCGCACCGAGATCCCATGGGCCGCCGCGACGGTCGCCGGGGACAGCGACGGATCACCCAGGTTCTGCTCGATGTAGTCCCGGATCCGGGTGTGCAGCACGCGCCGACGGGACTCCGGCGGAAGCGCGTCCTCCGCACCCGCGCATCCGCCGAGCACGGAGGCGAGCAGGTCCGTGGTCACCGAGGCCGGCGTCGGCGCGTCCGCCTCGGTGAACTCGTCCATCCGCTGGGCGACGTCGGCCAGCCAGCGGTACAGCGCGCCGCCCATGCCCCGGTCCACCGGGACCGGCACCGTCAGCAGGCGGCGCACGGTGCGCGGAGGCAGCGGCAGCCGGGCCCGGGGGAGGCTGACGACCACCGCCCTGGACCACTGCGACGTCCGGTTGATGTGGACGTCGTAGGGGAGGCTGGTGTCGGCCATGACAAGGTGCCCCGGCCGGAACACCGCCTCCCTGCCGTCCTGCGCCATCCCGCCGTCACCGGAGAGCTGACAGTTGATCTGGAGCATTTCGGGTCGAAGCGCCGGATGATCCGCGGCGTGCGCACGGTATTCAGATGCGGCACGCTCAGCTCGGCGACCTGCAGCTCCCCGAGCGGCATGACCCGCATCACGGCCCGGAAGTCGTCGCTGTGCTCGCTGCGCTGCAGGGTGGGCACATGAGTCCGGGCGGCGAAGTCCTGCCAGAGGTCCCACCGCTCGGTGGGCGCGACCACATCGGTCCTTGACGTGCTCCCTGGCCTAAAGTCCAGGGATTCCGGCCTGGGTCGTCTGACCCTTCCGGGGGCTTCCTGCTTCACCGCGCTGTGCGGGCACGGGTGCCCGTCTTACCGGCGCTCCACAGGCGTTTGGCGTCTCCGCCCGTCCGGCGGCGACGATGCGGCGTCCTTCGAAGAGGACGTTGCGGGCTGCGTTGTGGTCGCGGTCGTGCACCGTGCCACATGCGCCGCACGTCCACTGCCGGACGTGCAGGGGCTTGGGGCCGTCCCGGAATCCGCAGGCCGAGCAGATCTGGGAGGACGGGAAAGCGCGGTCCACCTTGGCGAAGGTGCGGCCGTGCAGAGCCGCCTTGTACTCCAGCATCCGTAGGAACGCGGACCATCCCGCGTCGTGCACGGACTTGGCGAGCCGGGTGCGGCCGAGGCCGGACACCGCGAGGTCTTCCACAAACACCGCTTGGTTGTCGCGGATGATCTGTGTGGAAGCCTTGTGGTGCCAGTCCCGGCGCCGGTCCGCCACCTTGGCGTGCTGGCGTGCGACCTTGATCCGGGCCTTGGCCCGGTTCTTCGACCCTTTCTGCTTGCGGGACAACTCCCGCTGAAGACGCCGCAGTTTCTTCTCCGCCCGGCGCAGGAAGCGCGGGCTGTCGATCTTCTGGCCGTCGGACAGGACGGCGAAGGCGGACAGGCCGAGGTCGATACCGGACTCCGCTTCCACCTCGGGAAGGATGTCCGGTGCGGTGTCCACGACGAAGCTGAGGAAGTACCGGCCACAGCTGTCTTTGGTGACGGTCAGGGACGTAGGCGCGGCCGGGAGCCGGCGGGACCACTTGACCTTGAGGTCGCCGACCTTGGCCACGTACACCGTGTCGTCGTCCTGGAGGGAGAAGGCGTTGGTGTTGAGGCGGATCGACTGCCGGGTGTCCTTCTTCGATTTGAAGCGGGGCGGGCCAATCTTGCGGCCCTGCCGCTTGCCCTTGACCGAGTCGAAGAAGTTCTTGTAGGCGGTGTCCAGGTCCCGCAGGGACTGTTGCAGGACGACCGCTGAGACGTCGGCGAGCCAGGCGCGTTCGGTGGTGTGCTTGGCCTGGGTGATGCGAAGCCGGGACAGCTCGGCCGACTTCACATACGGCAGTCCCGCCGCGTGCGCTTTCTTGCGGTCGCGCAGGCAGTCGTTCCATACCACGCGGGCGCACCCGAACGCACGTGCCAGCGCACGGCGTTGGGAGGCGTCCGGGTAGGCCCGGTAGTTGTAGCGGAGCTGCACATCCCCGACCCTACTACGATTGGTCTCATGGATGGGCGGAACGACTACAGGCGTGGCAGACATGTAGTTTCGGCGATGCATGTGCACTTGGTCTTTGTGACGAAGTACCGGCGCGGGGTGTTCGACGACGAGATGCTGACGCGCTGCGAAGAGATCAAGCGCAAGGTCTGTGAGGACTTCGAGGCGGAGTTGAAGGAGTTCAACGGCGAACGCGATCACGTCCACCTGCTGGTGCACCCGCCCAAGGTCGCCGTCTCGAAGCTGGTCAACAGCCTCAAGGGCGTCTCCGCTCGCCGGATACAGCAGGAGTTCACCGGCCGGACCAACCGCGCCCTCATGCACGGGCGTGGTCGCCCTCGTATTTCTCCGCATCGTGCGGCGGAGCACCGCTGGCGATCGTCCGCCAGTACATCGAGCAGCAACAACGTCCGCTCTAAGGCGCACGTCAGAGCAGCCTGGAGATGCATTCATCCCCGGCGTGAACGCCGGGGCCTTCTGCAAGGGTCCCGGTAACCCGCCGGAAGAACCTCAGGCCGTACACGTCCCGCACAAGAAATCCTCCGGACCGTACAACCCTCCCGGCACCTCGCGGGTCGTACTCGGTGTCAGGACTTCTGGGAGGGGACCCGGGGGGGGGGAATCTGGGGGGTTCTGACAGGGGAGGGAACCGAGGGGGCCCGGTCGACGGACCGGGCCCCCTCGAATCCGTTCCGTCCCGCCCCGCGCGCCTTCACAGCGCGTCGACCTCCGCCGCCGTAGGGAAGGACACCTGTGCCCCCTCCGCCGTTACCGTCGCCGCCCCCACCCGGGCCGCGTACGCCGCCGCCTCGGCGAGGGACTCGCCCGCGCCCAGCCGCCAGGCCAGCGCGGCGGTGAACGCGTCACCCGCACCGGTGGTGTCCACGGCACGCACCTTGACGGACGGAACCCTGGAGACGCCGTTCCCGGAGGCCACGAGCGCGCCCTCGGCGCCCAGCGTCACCACCACCGAACGCGGGCCCTTCGCCAGCAGCAGCCGCGCCCAGTCCTCCGGCTCGTCACTCACCCCGGCGGCGTCACCCAGAATGACCTTCGCCTCGTGCTCGTTGACGATCAGCGGATCGCAGGCCGCCAGCACCTCGGCCGGGAGCGGACGCGGCGGGGACGGGTTCAGTACGAACCGGCTGCCCGGCGCCAGGCTGCGCACCGTCTCCACCACCGTCTCCAGCGGGATCTCCAACTGCGTGGAGACCACCCGGCAGGCGTGGAACAGGCTCGCCGCCGTCCGCACGTCCTGCGGAGTCAGCCGGCCGTTGGCGCCGGGGGAGACGACGATGCTGTTGTCCCCCGACGGATCCACCGTGATCAGCGCGACCCCGGTGGGCGCCCCGCCCACCAGCACACCGACCGTGTCCACCCCGGCCGCCCGCTGCGAGTCCAGCAGCAGCCGCCCGTGCCCGTCGTCGCCGACCCGCGCCAGCAGGGCCGTACGGGCACCGAGCCGGGCGGCCGCGACCGCCTGGTTCGCACCCTTGCCGCCCGGGTGGACGGCCACGTCGGAGCCGAGCACCGTCTCGCCGGCGCCCGGCCGGCGCTCGACACCGATCACCAGATCGGCGTTGGCCGATCCGACGACCAGGAGGTCGTAGTCGTACATGGATTCGCTCCCCGATCTCCGTGCCCGCGTCAGCCCGCGAACCCGGCGACGTTCTCCCCGGTGACCACCTTCACCCGGACCCTCCACCATCTTCCCCACCTTCTCGCCCCCGGCAGCACGCAACGCGTCCCGCACGGCGACCCTGCCCGCTTCCTTCGGCTGCTGGGCGACGGAGGCGTACAGCGTGCCCGCCTTCAGCCCGTCCGGAGTGCCGTCGAAGCCGACGACCTGCACCGACTTCCCGGCCTTGGATCCGAGCGCCTTGATCGCGCCGAGCGCCATTTCGTCGTTCTCGGCGAAGACACCGTGGATGTCCGGGTGCGCCTGGAGCAGGTTCGTCATCACGTCCAGGCCCTTGATGCGGTCGAAGTCCGCGGGCTGCATGGCGACGACCTCGATGCCCGGGTACTCCTATCCCGCTCCATACCAGGACATGACGCCACGTCACGCTCGAGACCGGTGAACCGGACCGATCCCGAACACGCAATGCCCCTGTTTCTGAGCAGTGATCCTCGAATCAGATCGCCACAAAGCGCATGGTTTCCGGGCGTGGAGAGCCTATCCGGCTGAGTTTTCCTACCGCGCCACGAGGCGCTCTGTTTGTATCCCCGGTTCAACCGGGACGAGTTGTCAAAGACGGTGCGCTGTGCGGCCCGCGCGATGTGGCGAAGACAGGATTGTTTGAAGCCCAATCTCCAGAAGATGCAAGTTCCCATCCGCCGGAAACGACAGCTGAAACCGGCGCCGCGCCCTGCACCGGGTTTCATTGTTGTCTGGTGCATGACGGCACGCTACCTGCCACTCGGCTGTGGAAGCATGCCGTCCATGTCCACCGATCCCGTAGACGCGGCGGCTGTGGCACACACGGCCCGCCTCGTTGCCACGGTCCCCACCCCCCTCGGCGCCGCGGACGCCGACGCTCCGCGCATCCAGTACGGGCCCCGCCACAGGCTGCTCGTCCAGCGCGGGGACGACGAGCTCGCCGTGGTCGGGCTCGGCCCGACAGGGCAGGAGCACGGCGCCGAGTTCCGCTTCCCCGCCCCCTGGCCTCGGCCCTTCGGCGATGTCACCGTCTCTCCCAGGGGCGACCTCGCCGTGTTCAGCGGCGTGCACGCCGTACGGGCCGTGGACCGGACAGACAAGGTCCACTGGGAGCTCCCGCACGGGTGCTGGTCCGCCGCCAAGTGCACGGCGGCCCATGCCTCGTTCGAGGAGTACGCGGACGACCCGCGGCATCGGCGCGCAGGCCGCGGTTCCGCCGCGTTCAGCCCGGACGGCAAGCTGGTGTGGGCTCATGTGCGGCACGCACAGGAGTGGCCGCACGAGGAGTGGCTGGTTCTCGACGCGGCCGACGGGTCGGTGCTCGGCCGGACCAGGACCTCGACCGTGGGTTCGGCGTCCGCCCACTTCCCGCATCCCGACGGCTCGTACATGGGACTGACCGTCGGTGAGGGGCATGAGGACTCCCCCTCCCTGTGGGGGCATTGGGACGGTACCGACCTGGGCCTCGAACGCATCGGAGGGGTACTGCTGCAGGACGTCAGTCCGTCCGGTGGGCACTTCTTGTGCACGGATCCCGGCCAGTGGGCGCTGTATCTGCACGAGTCCCCCGACGCGCAGGAGGACGGACGCCTCAACGCCAGGGATGTCGTGCCACCCGCGCCGGGTGAGAACATGGCGCGCTGGGATTGCGAGGGCGCCTACCCCTACGAGGACGGTGCCGTCGTCAGCACCGATGGGCACACGGCCGAGCCCCGTCACTGGCTCGGACCCGGGCACACTCGCTCTGCGCGGGCGGATCGTCTACTCCCTGCCGATCTCGGGCGGCCCATTGCGGGCCGGCCCCGGCCTGTGGGCCACCCTCGCCGAGGACCGCACGGCCGTGCACCTGTGGAGTCTGGCCGACACGAGCTGAGTGCGTCCCGCAACGCGAACGCCCGGCCGGGGCAGCCCGTCCAGCGAAGTCGGAAGGCTTGACGGTCTCCTTGGGAGCGGCCGGGGCCCGTCGGCACCATTTCTGATGAGTCTCGACTCACGGGTCCACAGAAAGGATCGCGGCATGTCCAGCGACCGTCTCATGCGCATCCGCAGCGCCGAGTTCCAGGCCATGGCAAACAGGTCCTGCGGGTCACCGAGCTCACCTCCCGTCTGAACGTCCTGCCCTTCGAAGACGAGGCGGGCAAGGCGGAACTGTTCGAGCACATCCTCGGCGAGCCGCGGCCGCCGAGAGTCACGATCTATTCATGGCCTGAATCTCGACCTCGGCGAGCGCGTCTTCATCAACCAAAACTGCACGTTCCAAACGCTTTTTGATGAAAGCTGAAGAGTTGGACCTCGGAGATCGGGATCGAGACGGCCGGGAAGGTAAAGGCCCATGACACCGTTTACGGTGACTACGGGATCATGAAAGAAAACGTGTACGGCTACAAGTACTACCGCGGTAGCGCATGCCAGAAGTCCGACAAGGCGTACATGACAGCATGGGCTCCCTACCGCGAAGGTTGGGAAGTCAACTAGAGGCACGCTTCCCGGCGGCGGCTCCGGGTAGCTCCCGGGCCGCCGCATCATCACCCTGGAGGAACCATGCATCGCCGAGCCCTTGTTGCCGTTACCGCGTTGACGACCGCCGTGGTGGTCGGGGGGTGCTCCACTTCGACTGACTCAAGCAGTAACGAGGAGAACGCATCACGGAAGCCGGTAGCGAGCACGGCGTCCGGCGGCAAGCCGTCTGCGGCTCCGGAACAATCCCTCGGCCTCCCGGACCGAGCGGAGATTCTCGTCCCTGAAACTTCCGGACGCTCCGACCGAGATCTCCGGAGATTCACACTTCAGGAAGACGTGTACACCATCTACGCACGGTGCTCGGGCAAGGGAACCGTCCAGGTCGTAGACCTCGCGAACGGCGACGAACCCAGCTTGATTTCCTGTGACGGGGCCCGGACTGTCGGTCGTGTCCACACCGACGAGAAACGGCAGGCCCTCAGGGTCACCGTTTCCGACGGCAACCCGAGCTGGAGGATCGCTGTGGTGTCGGGCGAGCACGCCATGTAGTCGGCAGTTGCTCGGGGGCGTGGCTGCGAGCGGACCGGGCGACCCCTGTCACACCCCACCGGTACCGTCGGATCATGTCCAAGCAGCCATCCGCGGCCCCCGGTGAACCGAGGGCACCGACGTCCACGAGGTCATCCGCGCCGTCTCCGCCCCCCTCTACTACCGCCTGCTGACCACCGGCGCTTCCCTCGACGAAGCAGCCGCTGACCAGGCCGCCGAGGCTGCGGCGGCCGCAGCGCGCGCGGGAGCGTATGTGCGGGGCGGCGAAGGCTGTACGTGACGGGCTTGTACGTGGTCCAGCTCCTCGTTCGGCCGCCGACAGTTCCCGCCTGAGTCACCCTCAGCTTCCTGTCGGAGGCCTTCGCTCCCTTCCTCCCTGACCTCACGTCCCAGCCGCGCCGTCAACCGTCCCTGCCGTACCTGCGGAACTCCGACGTCTCCACCGTCCATGGCCCGAACGGCACCGAGTCGCCGAAGATGTACGGCTCCTTGTTGCTGTAGCGGCCCTTGCACGGCTCGGAGTGCACCTCGATCGTGCCGGTGCGCGGGTCGACGATCATGTAGTGCGGGATGCCCATGGCCGGATAGTCGGCCAACTTCTCGTCGTAGTCGTTGCTCGGGTTGGAGGGCGAGACGATCTCGACGGCAGCCAGCACCTGCGTCGCGTCGACGGCCAGGCCCTCCTCGTCGAGGGTGGCCTCGGGGATCACGACGGCATCCGGTCGGCGCATGCGGCCGATCGCCGGGTGCTCGATCTCGGGTCCGTTTGCGCAGATGTGACCGGGGTGGGTCAGGGGCAGTTGCGCGTCCAACTGCTTGCAGATGCGGCGGACAGTACCCTCGTGGCGCTTGGACGGGCACATCATCGCCAGTATCGGACCGGACGGACCGATCTCGACACTCCACGACCCCTCGAGCTGCTCCGAGTAGGCCCCGAGCTCTGCGGCGATGGCGCGCATCTTGGCGTAGTCCATAAGCCCAGAGTACTGAGGGGACGAAGCTCCGGCCCGCCGTGTCACACCCCACCGGTACCGTCGGATCATGTCCAAGCAGCCATCCGCGGCTCCCGGTGAACGACGGCTCGCCACGCTCGAGGGCGTGTTGGAGCGGATCACGTACGCCAACGAGGAGAACGGCTACACGGTCGCCCGGGTCGATACCGGACGCGGTGCCGGTGATCTGCTGACCGTCGTCGGTGCGTTGCTCGGTGCGCAGGTCGGGGAGTCCCTGCGGATGGAGGGGCGCTGGGGGTCGCATCCGCAGTACGGCAAGCAGTTCCACGTGGAGAACTACACGACGGTGCTGCCGGCCACGGTCCAGGGCATCCGCCGCTACCTGGGGTCCGGGCTGGTCAAGGGTATCGGCCCGGTCTTCGCCGACCGCATCACGCAGCACTTCGGCATCGACACGCTGACCGTCATCGAGGAGGAGCCCAAGCGGCTCATCGAGGTCCCCGGTCTCGGCCCCAAGCGGACCAAGAAGATCGCCGACGCCTGGGAGGAGCAGAAGGCGATCAAGGAGGTCATGCTCTTCCTCCAGACCGTCGAGGTGTCCACCTCCATCGCCGTGCGCATCTACAAGAAGTACGGCGACGCCTCGATCTCCGTGGTGAAGAACCAGCCGTACCGGCTCGCCGCCGACGTCTGGGGCATCGGCTTCCTCACCGCCGACAAGATCGCCCAGTCGGTCGGGATACCGCACGACAGCCCGGACCGGGTGAAGGCCGGACTGCAGTACGCGCTGTCCCAGGCCACCGACCAGGGGCACTGCTATCTCCCCGAGGACAAGCTGATCGCCGACGCGGTGAAGCTGCTCCAGGTCGACACCGGACTGGTCATCGAGTGCCTCGCCGAGCTGGCCGCCGAGCCGGAGGAGCCCGGGGAGGACCCCGGCGTCGTACGGGAGAAGGTGCCGGATCCGCAGGGCGGCGATCCCGTCACCGCGGTGTACCTCGTCCCCTTCCACCGCGCCGAGGTCGCCCTCTCCGGCCAGCTGCTGCGGCTGCTGCGCACGGACGAGGACCGGATGCCCGCCTTCCGGGACGTGGCCTGGGACAAGGCGCTCGGCTGGCTCGCGACCCGTACCGGCACCGACCTCGCCCCCGAGCAGGAGGCGGCCGTCCGGCTCGCCCTCACCCAGAAGGTCGCCGTTCTCACGGGCGGGCCCGGCTGCGGCAAGTCGTTCACGGTCCGTTCGATCGTCGAGCTGGCCCGCGCCAAGAAGGCCAAGGTGGTCCTCGCCGCGCCGACCGGCCGCGCCGCCAAACGGCTCGCCGAGCTGACCGGAGCCGAGGCCTCCACCGTGCACCGGCTGCTGGAGCTCAAGCCCGGGGGTGACGCCGCGTACGACCGGGACCGGCCGCTCGACGCCGACCTGGTGGTGGTCGACGAGGCGTCCATGCTGGACCTGCTGCTCGCGAACAAGCTGGTGAAGGCGGTGCCCCCGGGCGCGCATCTCCTCTTCGTCGGTGACGTGGATCAGCTGCCCAGCGTCGGCGCGGGGGAGGTGCTCCGGGACCTGCTGGCCCCCGGAAGCCCCGTGCCCGCCGTCCGGCTCACCCGGGTCTTCCGTCAGGCGCAGCAGTCCGGTGTGGTGACCAACGCCCACCGGATCAACGCCGGGCAGCACCCCGTCACCGACGGTATGAAGGACTTCTTCCTCTTCGTCGAGGACGACACCGAGGAGGCCGGCCGGCTCACCGTGGACGTCGCGGCTCGGCGCATCCCGGCGAAGTTCGGCCTCGACCCCCGCCGGGACGTGCAGGTCCTCGCCCCCATGCACCGGGGCCCGGCCGGCGCGGGCACGCTCAACGGGCTGCTCCAGCAGGCCGTCACCCCCGGCCGCCCCGACCTCGCCGAGAAGCGGTTCGGCGGCCGGGTCTTCCGCGTCGGCGACAAGGTGACCCAGATCCGCAACAATTACGAGAAGGGAAAGAACGGTGTCTTCAACGGCACCGTGGGCGTGGTCACCTCGCTCGACCCGGTCGACCAGCGTCTGACGGTGCTGACCGACGAGGACGAGGAAGTGCCGTACGACTTCGACGAGCTGGACGAACTGGCGCACGCCTACGCGGTGACCATCCACCGTTCCCAGGGAAGTGAGTACCCGGCGGTCGTCATTCCGGTGACGACGGGCGCGTGGATGATGCTTCAGCGCAATCTGCTCTATACGGCGGTCACCCGGGCCAAGCAGCTCGTGGTGCTCGTGGGATCCCGCAAGGCGATCGGGCAGGCGGTGCGCACGGTTTCGGCGGGCCGCCGGTGCACGGCCCTGGACTTCCGTCTCGCCGGTTCCCGCCTCTCGGAGGTGGGGAGCGCCCCGGTGAACGGTCCGTCATCAAAAAATGATCGATCAACTGAGTCATGAAGGTCACAGAGCCCTTCCGCAGGAGGAACACAGCGGGCAGGATGGGCAAGTTGGCGGCACTGAGTGCCGCCGATAGGCCCGATGGTCGACCCCGAGTGCACTCTACTGAGCCGAGTGGGGGATGGTAGAGACAGTCAGGGCACCTCGAAGATGAGGCACAACGTCGGTGAGGGAAGACGTGAGCGACAACTCTGTAGTACTGCGGTACAACGGCAGCGAGTACACCTACCCGGTGATCGACAGCACCGTCGGTGACAAGGGCTTCGACATCGGGAAGCTCCGCGCCCAGACCGGTTTGGTGACGCTGGACAGCGGCTACGGCAACACCGCGGCCTATAAATCCAAGATCACCTATCTCGACGGCGAGGCCGGCATCCTCCGGTACCGCGGCTACCCGATCGAGCAGCTGGCCGAGCGCTCCACCTTCCTGGAGGTCGCCTACCTGCTGATCAACGGCGAGCTGCCGACCGTCGACGAGCTGACCTCGTTCAAGAACGAGATCACGCAGCACACCCTGCTGCACGAGGACGTCAAGAACTTCTACAAGGGCTTCCCGCGCGACGCCCACCCGATGGCCATGCTGTCGTCGGTGGTCTCCGCCCTGTCGACGTTCTACCAGGACAGCCACAACCCGTTCGACGAGCGTCAGCGCAACCTCTCCACGATCCGCCTGCTCGCCAAGCTTCCGACGATCGCGGCCTATGCGTACAAGAAGTCGATCGGTCACCCGTTCGTCTACCCGCGCAACGACCTCGGGTACGTCGAGAACTTCCTGCGCATGACCTTCTCCGTGCCCGCGCAGGACTACGAACTCGACCCGGTCGTCGTCTCCGCCCTGGACAAGCTGCTGATCCTGCACGCGGACCACGAGCAGAACTGCTCGACCTCCACGGTGCGTCTGGTGGGCTCCTCGCAGGCGAACATGTTCGCGTCGATCTCCGCCGGTATCTCCGCCCTGTGGGGCCCGCTGCACGGCGGCGCCAACCAGTCGGTGCTGGAGATGCTGGAGGGCATCCGCGACTCCGGCGGCGACGTCGACTCCTTCATCCGCAAGGTGAAGAACAAGGAGGACGGCGTCCGCCTGATGGGCTTCGGCCACCGGGTCTACAAGAACTTCGACCCGCGCGCCAAGATCATCAAGGCCGCCGCGCACGACGTCCTGTCCGCCCTCGGCAAGTCCGACGAGCTGCTGGACATCGCGCTGAAGCTGGAGGAGCACGCGCTCTCCGACGACTACTTCGTCTCGCGCAGCCTGTACCCGAACGTCGACTTCTACACCGGCCTGATCTACCGGGCCATGGGCTTCCCGACCGAGATGTTCACGGTCCTGTTCGCCCTCGGCCGGCTGCCGGGATGGATCGCCCAGTGGCACGAGATGATCAAGGAGCCGGGTTCCCGCATCGGCCGCCCGCGCCAGATCTACACGGGCGTCGTCGAGCGCGACTTCGTCCCGGTCGAGGAGCGCTGACACCTGCCGGTGGGGTGCGCGGTGGGCCTAGTAGCTCGTTGCTGAAGGGGCGTGGGCGACTGCGGGTCGGCTGTGGCTGGTCGCGCAGTTCCCCGCGCCCCTTGGGTGTCGCACAACCGCAAAGAGAGAAGGCGCCCCGGTCGCCGGTCCCCCCACGGGCCGACGAACCGGGGCGCCTTCCCATGTCCCGGTGCGGATTCCCCCCACGGGATCCGGCCGGGCGCCTGTGAAAACAGCGCCTGAATCGCTGTGTGAGCACGGACGGACCTGAACCCGCCGTACTCGTCGGTGTGCGGTCTGCCGGGACAGCGCACGTTCGGGAGGGCCGCTCAAAGCTTCCCGCTGGTACGTGTCCCGGCAACGCAATCTCCGGGAAAGTCCCCCAAGACAATCCCCGGTGTCAGGAAGCGCCCCCCAAGACGCTGCCCGACATCGCCAACTTAGACCTTCGAACCCCTTCGATGGTTACGTTCAGATCACTGTGATCTGCGTCTCTTGCATAACGCCCTTAGGTGCGCAAGAGTCCGCAAACCTCTCACGGGGCCCAAGCGTAAGGATGATGCGCGGGCCTTGTGAAGAGCTTATGTGAGGGTCGTACCGGACTCCAGGGGTACACCCCAACTTGAGACCTCAATGAAACGCCCGCAGCCGCAGGCTGTTCGTCACCACGAACACCGAGGAGAACGCCATGGCGGCACCGGCGATCATCGGGTTCAGCAGCCCGGCCGCGGCCAGCGGCAGCGCGGCGACGTTGTAGCCGAAGGCCCACACGAGATTGCCCTTGATGGTGGCGAGGGTGCGGCGGGACAGCCGTATCGCATCCGCCGCCACCCGCAGATCGCCTCGCACCAGGGTCAGGTCGCCCGCCTCGATCGCCGCGTCCGTACCCGTGCCCAGGGCGAGACCCAGATCAGCGACAGCCAGCGCGGCCGCGTCGTTGACGCCGTCACCGACCATGGCGACGCTGCGCCCCTCCTCCTGCAGCCCGCGCACGACGCCGGCCTTGTCCTCGGGCAGCACCTCGGCGATCACCCGGTCGATGCCGACGGCCCGGGCCACCGCCTCGGCCACGGTCCGGTTGTCGCCGGTCAGCAGCACCGGCGTGAGCCCCAGTGCGCGCAGATCGCGCACCGCCTCGGCGCTGGTCTCCTTCACCGCGTCGGCGACGGCGAGGACACCGCGTGCCGCTCCGTCCCAGCCGGCCACCACGGCCGTACGCCCCGAGCGCTCGGCCTCCTCCCTGGCCCGGGCCAGCTCCGGCGGCAGCTCGCCGAAGTGCTCGAAGAGGCGTCCGACGGCGACCTCGTGGCCGTCCACACGCCCGCGTACGCCCCTGCCGGGCACGTTCTCGAAGTGCTCGGCCTCCGGCAGCGCACCGGCACGTTCCTGCGCGCCCGCGGCGATCGCCCGGGCGACGGGGTGCTCGGAGGCGTGCTCCAGGGCACCCGCGAGCCGCAGCAGCTGCCGCTCGTCGGTGCCCTCGGCGACGTACACGTCCTGCAGGGACATCCGTCCGGTGGTGACGGTGCCGGTCTTGTCCAGGACGACGGTGTCGACACCGCGGGTGGACTCCAGGACCTCAGGGCCCTTGATGAGGATGCCGAGCTGGGCGCCCCGCCCGGTGCCGACCATCAGCGCGGTCGGCGTGGCGAGCCCGAGGGCGCACGGGCAGGCGATGATCAGGACGGCGACGGCCGCGGTGAACGCGGCGACCGTGTCGCCGGTGGCGCCGAGCCAGCCGCCGAAGGTGGCGACCGCGATCAGCAACACCGCGGGGACGAAGACCCCGGCGATCCGGTTGGCGAGGCGCTGCACCTGTGCCTTGCCGTTCTGCGCCTCCTCCACCATCCGCGCCATGCGCGCGAGCTGTGTGTCGGCGCCGATCCGGGTGGCCTCGACGACGAGCCGCCCGCCCGCGTTGACCGTGGCGCCGGTGACGGTGTCGCCGACGATGACGTCCACCGGTACGGACTCGCCGGTCAGCATGGACGCGTCCACGGCGGAGACGCCCTCCACCACCGCGCCGTCGGTGGCGATCTTCTCCCCGGGGCGTACGACGAACCGGTCGCCCACGGCCAGCCGCTCCGCCGGAATCCGCACCTCTCGCCCCGCGCGGAGCACGGCCACGTCCTTGGCGCCCAGCTCCATCAGCGCCCGCAGCGCCGCTCCCGCGCGGCGCTTGGAGCGGGCCTCCAGATAGCGGCCGAGCAGGAGGAAGGCGGTGACGCCGGCGGCGACCTCCAGATAGATCATCGACGCGCCGTCGCCGCGCGAGACGGTCAGCTCGAACGGGTGCCGCATGCCGGGCATGCCCGCGTCGCCCAGGAACAGCGCCCACAGGGACCAGCCGAACGCGGCGAGCGTGCCGACGGACACCAGCGTGTCCATGGTGGCCGCGCCGTGCCGCAGGTTGGTCCAGGCGGCCCGGTGGAAGGGGGCGGCGCCCCAGATCACGACGGGCGCGGCGAGGGTGAGCGAGAGCCACTGCCAGTTGTCGAACTGCAGGGGCGGGATCATGGCCAGGAGGACGACGGGCAGGGCGAGGAGCGCGGACACGGCCAGCCGTCGGCGCAGGGCGACCAGCTCGGGGTCGGCCTCGCGTGCGGAGTCCTCCTCGCGCTCCTCCCGCGCGGGTTCCTCGGCGGTGTAGCCGGTGCGCACCACCGTGGTGATCAGATCGGCGACCTCGACGCCCGGCGGACAGGTGATCCGGGCCTTCTCCGTCGCGTAGTTCACCGTGGCGGTGACGCCGTCCATGCGGTTGAGCTTCTTCTCGACGCGGGCCGCGCAGGAGGCGCAGGTCATCCCGCCGATGAGCAGCTCGACCTCCGAGACCGCCGGCTGCTGGGCGGCCGGTGCCTCGGCGGCGGTGGTGCTGGTCATGTCCGTACTCCAGGGACGTCCGCGGATCCGGGGGCGCGCGGCGCGCCGGGCCGCAGGGAACGGGTGGCCGGTACGGCCCGGTTCACTCCGCGCGGGGTGCACCGCCCGGTTCAGACGGTGCCGGTCAGCTCGTAGCCGGCCTCCTCGACGGCGGCGCGCACGGCCTCCTCGTCGAGCGGGGCCGCGGAGACCACGGTTACCTCCCCGGAGGAGGCGACGGCCGTCACCGAGCTGACGCCGGGGATCGCGGAGAGCTCGCCGGAGACGGCGCCCTCGCAGTGCCCGCAGCTCATTCCGCTCACTTTGTAGACGGTGGTGACGGAACCCTGGGTGTCGGTCTGGGAGGTCATGTCGTTACTCCTCGTCGGGGCGTAGGGATGTGACGGTCGATGGGACCCACGGGGGGCCGCACCCCTCCAGACTATACCCCTAGGGGGTATGAATCCACGACGAGCGGGTCGAGGTGGCGGACGAGGACGTTCTTCAGCTCCTGGACGTAGGCGAGGGGGAGCCGGCGACCGGCCCCGCCGACGGTCACGGGAGGAGACGGAGGCCGCCCGCGGCAAGGTGGAGGCCCGGGGATAGCGTTCCGCCGGAAGCGTTGATTACCGGAAGGCGGGACGGGACATGCGGGCGGTGGTGTTCGAGCGGTACGGGGAACCGGCCGAGGTACGGGAGGTCGCGGACCCGGAGCCCGCCGAGCACGGAGTCGTGGTCCGCGTCGAGGCCACCGGCCTGTGCCGAAGCGACTGGCACGGCTGGCAGGGTCACGACCCGGACATCACCCTCCCGCATGTCCCCGGCCATGAACTCGCCGGCGTCGTCGAAGCGGTCGGCGCCCGGGTCACCGGCTGGCGTGCCGGGGACCGCGTCACCGTCCCGTTCGTCTGCGCCTGCGGTTCCTGCCCCGCCTGCGCGGCCGGTGACCAGCAGGTGTGCGAGCGGCAGACCCAGCCGGGCTTCACCCACTGGGGTTCCTTCGCCCACTATGTGGCGCTGGACCACGCGGACGTGAACCTGGTCGCGGTTCCCGACGGGATGTCCTTCGCGACGGCCGCCTCCCTCGGCTGCCGCTTCGCCACGGCCTACCGGGCGGTGGTGCAGCAGGGCCGGGCGGCGGCGGGGGAGTGGGTCGCCGTGCACGGCTGCGGCGGGGTGGGACTCTCGGCCGTGATGATCGCGGCGGCGGCCGGCGCACGCGTCGTCGCCGTCGACGTGTCACCGGGGGCCCTCGACCTGGCGCGGCGGTTCGGCGCGGCACAGTGCGTGGACGCGTCGGCCGTGGACGACCCGGCCGAGGCGGTCCGCGAGCTCACCGGGGGCGGCGCCCACCTCTCCCTGGACGCGCTCGGCGCCCCCGCCACCTGCGCCTCCTCGGTGAACGGCCTGCGCCGCCGGGGCCGGCACGTCCAGGTCGGCCTGCTCCCCTCACCGACGGGCACCACCCCCGTCCCCATGGCCCGCGCCATCGCCCTGGAGCTCGAGATCCTCGGCAGCCACGGCATGGCCGCGCACACCTACCCCCCGATGCTGGAACTGGTCCACGCCGGCGTGTTCCGGCCCGACCTGCTGGTGACGTCCACGATCGGACTCGACGCGGTGCCCTCCGCCCTCGCGGCCATGGGGACGGCTCCGGGCGCGGGCGTGACGGTCATCGAGCCGTGGAGCTGAGCGCCGCCCACTCCCGGTCGAGCATCGCCATGATCACCTCGTCGGCCCACTCGCCGTCCCGCAGCCGCACCTCGCGGCGGACACCCTCGACGACGAAGCCGACCTTCTCGTAGACGTGCAGCGCCCGGGTGTTGGTGCCGTAGGCGGCGAGTTCGATGCGGCGCAGACCCAGCCGCTCGAAGCCGTACTCGACGATCAGCCGGATCGCCTCGGTGCCCAGCCCCCGGCCACGGCCGCGCGGACCGATCAGCGTGCGGAAGTTGCAGCTGCGGGCGTCCGGATCCCACTCGTTCAGGACCACCTCGCCGACGAGTTCCCCGGTGGTCCGGTCGGTGACGGCGAGGTCGAGCCGGTCGGGCTGCTCCGCGCGCGAGCCGTACCAGGCGCGCAGGCTTTCCCGGGTGATCCGCACGGAGGGCTCGAAGGTGAAGCGGACGACGTCCGGGTCCTGCATGATCTCCCACATCGCGTCGGCGTCGGCCTCGGTGAAGGGGCGCAGTACGGCCGAGGAGCCGGTGAGGGTGGGTTTGACGGCGAAGTTCATGCACGCAACTGTGCCCCACCACCCGGGCGGGGCACAGCTGCTTTTCCCGGAGGTCAGTCGGCTCTGCGGCCGCGGTTGCCCGGGCGGGCGGCGACCCAGGTGCGGATGGTGTCGGCGTACCAGTAGGGCTTGCCGCCCTCCACGTGGTCGGGCGGAGGCAGCAGGCCGTGCTTGCGGTAGGAACGCACGGTGTCCGGCTGCACCTTGATATGTGCCGCGATGTCCTTGTAGGACCACAGCCGTCGGTCGGTCATGGCGTTGCACCTCCCCGCGCGCACCGCGGCGGCGGCCGGGGACGGCCGTCAGGGGGAGCCGGGCGCTGCGCTGGTGATCAGGCATGCGTTGTGCCCGGTGAACGAGACCGGGCGGAGACAGGGCAGGGGCTGTGCGCCGGGTGTGACGGAAGGCCCGCGCGGGCGTGACATCCGTGACGGCGCGGGCGTATTTGTGACAGGAGTGACGCACAGGCGCACTCCGGCTCACCGGCGGGGCGCATTGACTTCCGCGCCGGCGAGTGGGATCACGCGAGGACCCAGGAAGTCCCCGGGCGCCGTCCCCTTGGTGTCTCCGCGACGGCCTCTCTGCGTCCCTTCGACCACCCCCGGCCGCGCCCACCTCGGGCCTCTCCGCGACGGCCTCTCGGGGTCACGCGACAACCCCGCCGCGCCTCCCGGGCGTCACGCGGCGGCGGCGCGGGACTCCCGTACCAGGGCGTCCAGCTCGGCGGCCGACTCCGGCGCCAGCCGGTAGATGCCGTGCACGCTCACCGCGTTGCGCAGCTCGCCGTCCACCACATGCTTGATCTGCCGCTCGCCCCGCCGCGACCGGTAGGTCAGCCGGGCCAGCAGGTCGGGCGGGACAGGGCGCTCGAAGGTGAGCGGGCTGCCGGGCGGCCCGACGACGACCTCGCTGACACAGCCCGCCTTCAGCGTTTTCCAGTGGATGAGCCGGAGGTAGTCCTCCATGGCCAGCTCCTCACCCACGGTGTCGTAGTCCAGGACGCGCCCCACCTCCATCGCCCCGAGCACCCACAGCTGCCTGCGGAAGACCCGGACCGGATGGATGACGTCACCCGGGCACACCCCGGCGCGCAGAAAGCTCGGCAGCGACTGGTGCGGCCCGCCGAACATCACGGTCAGGCGCTCCCCCGTAAAACCCTCGCGGGCAAGGGCCTTGCACAGGTCGTTGGTCCACAGGGTGGTGTACGCGTTCGGCATGCCGCCGCACGTTATCGGCGGTGACTGACAACGGGGTCCGGACGAGACCTTCGGGTTTTCGTCCGAATGTCCGGACAAAACATTGACAGGGCTTCGCGCGCGGGGCTAGAAACCGGGGTGAGCCGTATGTGCCGCAGGGCCGGCGAGCCGTACGAAGGGAACGCGATGGCGTACGACCTGATCACCACGGAGCGGACCGGAGTGGACCTCCACCCGCTCCGGACGGGTGTACCGCTGCCGCGGATCACGACCTACGGCACGTTCCCCGGCGGCTCGGCGGCCGATGTCGCGGTCACCCCGGGGAGCCGGCGACGGCGCCCCACCGATCGCCTCCGGCGCGGGACACCGCCTCGCTTTGGCAGGAGCGAAGTGCGAGCGACGACTCCCCGCCCGCCGCGGCCCCGCGCCGGAGGTTCCGCCGAAGTCCCATGTGTCCACTCGCGGACCCGAACGGCCGACACTGTGTCGGTCCCGCCCGGGGCCCCGGACTGGTGGGATGAGGGCATGGCCCGGACCGCGGCACCCGCGTCCGCGGCCGGCGCACACGAGCTGTACGAGCTGCACCAACGGCACGTCTCCACCCGACGCCGCCATCTGCGAAGGAGTTCTCGGTCATGACGAAGATCGTCAACCACTGGATCGGCGGCAAGACCGTCGAAGGCGCCTCGGGCAACCACGGGCCGGTGACGGACCCGGCGACCGGCGAGGTCACCACCAAGGTCGCGTTCGCCTCCGTCGAGGAGGTGGACGCCGCGGTAGCCGCCGCCAAGGAGGCGTACCAGACCTGGGGCCAGTCCTCCCTGGCCGCCCGCACCAGCATCCTCTTCAAGTTCCGCGCCCTCCTCGACGCCCACCGCGACGAGATCGCCGAACTGATCACCGCCGAGCACGGCAAGGTGCACTCCGACGCCCTCGGCGAGGTCGCGCGCGGCCTGGAGATCGTCGACCTGGCCTGCGGAATCAGCGTGCAGCTCAAGGGTGAGCTGTCCACCCAGGTCGCCACCCGCGTCGACGTGTCGTCAATCCGTCAGCCGCTGGGCGTGGTCGCCGGCATCACGCCGTTCAACTTCCCGGCGATGGTGCCGATGTGGATGTTCCCGCTCGCCATCGCCTGCGGCAACACGTTCGTGCTGAAGCCCTCCGAGAAGGACCCGTCCGCCTCGATCCGCCTCGCCGAACTCCTCTCCGAGGCCGGCCTCCCCGACGGCGTGTTCAACGTCGTCCACGGCGACAAGGTGGCCGTCGACCGCCTCCTGGAGCACCCCGACGTCAAGGCCGTCTCCTTCGTCGGCTCCACCCCCATCGCCCGCTACATCCACACCACCGCCTCCGCGAACGGCAAGCGCGTGCAGGCCCTGGGCGGCGCCAAGAACCACATGCTGGTCCTGCCCGACGCCGACCTCGACGCGGCGGCCGACGCGGCCGTCTCCGCGGCCTACGGCTCGGCGGGCGAGCGCTGCATGGCGATCTCCGCAGTCGTCGCCGTCGGCGCGATCGGCGACGAGCTGGTGCAGAAGATCCGCGAGCGGGCCGAGAAGATCAAGATCGGCCCCGGCAACGACCCCACCTCCGAGATGGGCCCGCTGATCACCAAGGTCCACCGCGACAAGGTCGCCTCCTACGTGGCCGGCGCGGCGGACGAGGGCGCCGAGGTCGTCCTGGACGGCACCGGATACACCGTGGACGGCCACGAGAACGGCCACTGGATCGGCATCTCCCTCCTTGACAAGGTGCCGACGACCGCGAAGGCCTACCAGGACGAGATCTTCGGCCCGGTCCTGTGCGTCCTGCGCACGGAGACCTACGAGGAGGCCCTGGACCTCATCAACTCCTCGCCCTTCGGCAACGGCACCGCGATCTTCACCCGGGACGGCGGCGCGGCCCGCCGCTTCCAGCTGGAGGTCGAGGCCGGCATGGTCGGCGTCAACGTCCCGATCCCGGTCCCCGTCGGCTACCACTCCTTCGGCGGCTGGAAGGACTCCCTCTTCGGCGACCACCACATCTACGGCAACGACGGCACGCACTTCTACACCCGCGGCAAGGTCGTCACCACCCGCTGGCCCGACCCGGCCGACGCCCCCGCCGGCGTCGACCTGGGCTTCCCGCGCAACCACTGAGGCCGCTTGAACCGTCACCCCGGCCGACCGGGGTGACGGTTCATGACATCCGCCGGACGCAACCGCTCCGGGGCTACGGTCCACTCCCGGCCCCCGCCGACGGGACGCACGAACGCGGTCGGACGCGGGCGCTGATCCCCTCGCCAGGGAGGCACGTACGCGGTGACGTCCTGGAGCACCCCGACCCGCCCCGAATCCGGATCCTCCACCAGCGCCCCGCGCGGGATCTCGTCCGTGCCGCGTGGCGGCGCGAGCCAGTCCACGCCCGACGACCGCCCGGTCACCGCAGACCGCCCTGGTGACTGCTCCAGCGGTTGGGCTCCCGAACCCGCGTGCTCAACGCCCGCGCGGACGGCGCTGACGCCTCATCATCCGGCCGCCGCTGCTCACTGTCGTGCACCAGGCCGTCCCTCAGACAGGCCAGCACCCGCAGCATCAGCAACCACTCCTCAGCCGTGAGCGGCCGCTCCTCCTCGCTCACCGCGCCGTTCCGGCGGCCCGCAGGACGGCCGCGAGCTTGCGGGCGGTCGGGAGGTTGCAGCGCCCGAGATCGATGAGCGGCTCCGCGTGGCACGCCGCGACCATGGGAACGTCCAGCGCCAGCGAGGGCAGCGTGACCCCGACACCGGCCAGCGCCGCCCCCAACTCCTCCCGCACGGCTTCCGCCCGCTGAATTCCGTCCATCACCGCTTCGAGTTCCTTGTCCGTCATTCGCCTGCTCCGCTCGTCCGTTACGTGCTGCACTCAAAGCGTCACGCTGAGCAGGTGACGTGAACAGGGTTGACGCGTTGCCGTCCCGCACGGCAGCGGAGGCGGCACGAGGGGCAGAGGGGGGAAGACCGGTGGACGTACGATCGGAGCACCAGGACACCAACGAGGACTCCGCGCGGGGCGCACTCGGCAGCACCCTGCGCTACCTCCGCGAGAAGGCGGGCAAGTCGCTGAGCCAACTCGCCGACGACACCAATTACGACAAGAGCTACCTGTACCGGCTTGAAGCCGCCGAACGCATCTCCAAGCGTCCGGTGATGGAGGACCTGGACACGTACTACGAGACCGGGGACCTGTTGGTACGGCTCTGGAAGTTGGCGCGGATGGAGGTGTTCAAGGACCAGTACAAGACGTTCATGCGGCTGGAGGCCACGGCCAACGTGATGCACATGTACACGCCGGTCATCCCCGGCTTGCTCCAGACCGAGGGGTTCGCACGTGTCCTGTTGTCCCTCTGGCCGACACAGATCGACGAGGAGGAACTGGAGGAGCAGGTCGTCGCCCGCATCGGTCGACAGGAGTTGCTGCACAAGAAGCCCCGGCCGGCTGTCCGCGCGATCATCGACGAGGCGGCGCTACGCCGCGTACCGGCCGATCCCAAGATCTGGGAAGACCAGTTGACCCACCTCATCTTCTCGGCAGGACAGCCGTCGATCACTGTCCAGGTGCTGCCGTTCAGCGTGGGAGTACAGCCGGTTCCCGACGGCGCGCTCTCCCTGTTGTGGCAGCCGGATGGCAACTCCGTCGCCTACCTGGAGGGCAGCGCGTCGGGCGAACTGATCGAAGAATCGGATGACTTCCTCAAGTACCGCTTGGCCTACGATCGGATCCGAGACGCGGCACTGACACCGCTGGAATCGGTGACGTTCATCGAGCGCATCCTGGAGGAACACCGATCATGAACCGCACCTCCGATCTCGGCACTGTGACGTGGCGCAAGTCGAGCTACAGCGACGGGGGTCAGAACAACTGTGTCGAGGTCGCCGAAGGCCTCCCCGCCGTTGTCCCCGTCCGCGACAGCAAGAGCCCGCACGGCCCCGTCCTCCGCTTCCCCGTCACCGCCTGGACGGCCTTCCTCGACACCCTCAAGGGCCCTGATTACCCGACTGCCTGATACGTAGCCGCTGCCCCAGGGAACATCCCCGCGTCGGCGGGGAAGATCGACCCATTACGAGCTTGTTCACCCCGGACGGGGTCCTCCCCGCCGACGCGGGGGTGTTCCGATCGCCACCGACGCGAGTGTCGATCTGTCGCCGTCCTCCCCGCCGATGTTGGGGTGCCTCGTGGATGACCGCGGTTTCGGCGGCGGTGCCCTGTACGGCCTGTTGTGGCCGGATCCAACCCGCACCGTTGATCGCGTCTCGGCCGCCCCGGAAGATGGTCACGAGCCCTCCTGTCCGTGGTGAGGGTCGAGGAAACGTGGGACCGGCTCCGAGGCCGGTGGATCGGGGGCAGGGCGTGCCGGCGGGCAGTAATGCGGTCGTGAGTGGTGCCGGATGAGACACCGGATGCAGGTGCTGCTCCAGATCACGCTGGCGCTGATTGCCTGCTTACTCGGCATCACCACCAACTACGCCACCAGCACGGACGATGCTCCGTGGGCGCTCGAAGTCATCCAGCGGTTCTCGGTCCCGGCGATCGGGCTGCTGGTGGTGGCCATGGTGGTCGGGCAGGTCGTGGTGTACCGGCTGGAGAATCCCGCGCCGCCGCAAGCCGACTGGCCGCGTGATCGGGTCCCGTATCCGGGCCTGGACGCGTATGACGAGGACGAAGCGGCCGTCTACTTCGGTCGGGAGGCGCAGGCCGCCGAGTTGACGCGAAGGCTGCACGCTCCCGCGACGCGCCCCGTCGACCGGTTTCTTCTACTGGCCGGGGCCTCCGGCAGCGGGAAGTCCTCACTCGTGCGGGCCGGGGTGCTGCCCCGCTTGCGAGAGCGCCGCTGGACTGTCGTCCCGCCCTTCTCACCCGGTCCGAATCCGCTCGGCGCCGTGGCCGCGTCCCTCGCGACCGCCGCCGGGGAGCGGGAAACAGCCGGCGCCGTACTGCGGCGGCTGCGTCAGGGGCCGGATGCTCTCCGGGCGGAGCTGGCCCAGTTACGCGGAGGACGCTTCCGGCGGACACTCCTCGTCATCGACCAGTTCGAGGAGCTCGTCACCCTCGGGGGCGAGCGGGAACCAGCCCAATTCCTCGAATCCCTGCGCACCTGTCTGGAGCAGGATCCCTCGGTCCGCGTACTGGCCACCCTCCGCGTGGACCTCCTGGGAAGACTTCTCGGCACCGGGCACGCCGAACTCTTCCAACATCCCGTCGCCATCGGCACCCTGGGCCAAGCCCAGCTCGCCGAGGTGGTGGAGGCGCCCGGTGCCCTGGTGGGTCTCTCCTTCCCGCCCGGCGTGGTCGACACGATCGTGGGCGAGACGGGCACCGACGACGCACTCCCGCTGCTCGCCTACCTCCTCCAGGAGCTGTACTTCGCGTCCGGCCCCGGCGGCACGGTCACCGAGGAGCTGTACCAGCGGCTCGGTGGCGTACCAGGCGCGCTGGCCCGGCAGGCCGACAACACCGTGGCCGGTCTAGGTACGGGCGACACCATCGACTTCGTCCTCCGCGTGCTGCTGAAGTTCGTCACCGTGGAGGGGCAGGAGGTCGCCCGCCGCCATGTGCCGTTGTCGGACCTCACCGACCGGGAGCGGCATGTGGTGGACGCGTTCATCGATGCCCGGCTGCTGCGGTCCGACGTACGCGGGGACGCGGTCACCGGCCAGGAGCCGTACGCGCAGGTGACGCACGAGGCCCTGTTCCGGCAGTGGGCGCCGCTGCGGCAGGAGGTCGAGGCGAGGGCCGAGCGGCTGCGGGAGCGTGCCGAGTTGGAGCGGTGGGCCGAGGACTGGGAGCGGTCCGGGCGCAGCGCCGACTACCTCCTCACCGGCGAGCGACTCACCGTGGCGCAGCGCTGGCTCGAAGCACTGGACGATGCCGGGCAGGCGTCGGCGCCCGCGCGGGCGCTTGTCGAGGCTTCCCAGCGCCGGGACCTCGCCTTCCTGAGCCGTGTCTCCGACAGCATCGGCCGGCAAATTCTCAGCAGCGCGGAGACCGAGCCCGAGCGGGCCCTGCTGCTGTCACTGGCCGCGCTGGGCGAGTGCACGCCGACGCCCTCGGCGCGGCGGGGCCTGATGACGGCCCTGGCCGCCAGCCATCCGCGCACCCGGCTCGACGGACACACGGACACGGTTCGCGACATCGCCTGGTCGCCGGACGGGCGGATGCTGGCAACGGCCTCCCGGGACGGTACGGCCCGCGTCTACGATGCCCGGTCCGGTCGGCCCGTGCTTGTCCTGCCGTCCGACGGCGCGATGGTCGAGTCCGTCGCCTGGTCACCCGATTCGGCCCAGGTGACCACCGCCGGCCGGGACCATGTCGTACGGGTCTGGGACGCCGTCTCCGGTGAGCCCGTACGGTTGCTGACCGGGGCTGGAGACATCGGCAGGCAGGTGGCCTGGTCGCCTGACGGGCTGCACATCGCCGCCACGTTCAAGGACCGAGTGGTACGGGTCTGGGAGGCCCGGACAGGTCGGCTCGTGCATGAACTGCGTGGTCATGGCGACGACGTCTGGGGTGTTGCCTGGTCGCCGGACAGCAGCCTTCTCGCCTCCGCCTCTCACGACCAGACGGTGATCGTGTGGGACCACGCGGCGGGGACGGCCACCGTGACCCTGACCGGGCACACGGACTTTGTTGAAGGCATCGCCTGGTCCCCGGACGGGCGCCGCATCGCGACCGGCTCTGGTGACCACACCGCCCGCGTCTGGGACGCGGCGACGGGTGAGCTGCGACTGCTGCTGCGCGGTCACACCGACTACGTCTGGAACCTGGCCTGGTCACCGGACGGCCGGATGCTCGCTTCCGCCTCCTCCGACCGGACCGTGCGCATCGTCGACGCCGAGGACGCGAAGGTCCTGGCGGTGTTGCGCGGACACACCGACACCGTGTGGGGAGTGACCTGGTCGCCCACAGGCACCCAGCTCGCCACCGGTTCGACCGACGGCACCGGGATCGTGTGGGACCTGCGTCCGCGCGGCGCCGAGACCACACTCGTCGACGGGCATGACGGCCCGGTGAACGAGGCCGTATGGTCCGGGGCCGACAGCCGTATCGCCACCGCATCCGACGACGGCAGCCTGCGCATCTGGGACGCGGCGACGGGCATTCCTGCCGGACCTGTGGTGAGGCTGGAGGACCGAGTGTGGAGTGTGGCCTGCTCGCCGCACGGCGACCGGTTCGCGCTCAGCACCAACGACGGGCTTCTCCGGGTCGCGGACGGGACGGGCCGCACACTTTTCGCGCAGCGTGGAGAGGTTGTCGAAGGATGCGCATGGTCCCCGGACGGCCGGCGGATCGCGACCGGCGGGCACGACGGCGCCATACGCGTCCTGTCGGCCCAGGACGGGACCGAGTTGATGAAGCTCACGGAACACCAGGACTGGGTGAGCCGCGTGTCCTGGTCGCCGAGCGGGCGGCTGCTCGCCAGTTGTTCCGACGACCGGACCTGCCGACTCTGGGACACCAGCGACAGTCGGCAGCTCACCGTCCTGCGCGGACATGAGGACTATGTGGAGGACGCGGCTTGGTCCTCGGACGAGGCGCGTGTCGCCACGGCCTCGGGGGACTGGACGGCCGCCGTGTGGGATACGGCCACAGGCCGTCGCATCGACACTCTGAAAGGACACGAGGGAAGGGTCCGCGCTGTTGCCTGGTCGCCCGACGGCAGGTACGTCGCCACCGGGTCCGACGACCGCACCGTACGGCTATGGTCCGCAGCCACCTTCGAGGAGGTCGGTGTCGTCGGCGTCCACCAGGACAAGGTGACCTCGGTGGCATGGTCCCGCGACAGTGAGCGGCTGCTGACCGGCTCCGCCGACGGGACGGCCCGGGTGTGGCCCGCAGAGCCGGATTACGACCGGCTGGAGGCGGTCGCGCGAGGGCGGGTCTTTCGCACGCTCACGGAAGAGGAGCGGCGGCACCACATGCTGCCGCTCGATCAACCGTGATCAGTAGACCTGCTCGACCGTGCAGTCGTCGGTGTGGACGAGGTAGTCATCCGGGTCCAGGTTCATCGCCTTGCGCTCAGGTGACGACCAGTACAGCGCGTTGCGTTCCTGGAACGTCTCGGGACCTTCGTAGGAGATCAACCACACGAACTGGTTGCGTTCGCGTTCCACCCACGCCCCGCCGATGGTGAAACCCAGCTTCAGTCGCAGCGGCACGATCTCCTGCCGCCAGCGTTCGGCCCACTCGTCGAGCATACCGTCACGAACGGTGTAGGTACGCAGCTGCGTGGTTCTGGGCAAGGCGGACTTCCTTCCGCTGTTCGAACGTTGTGGCACAGCTTAGGGAGATCAGCCGCCATCAGAGATGGTCCAACGAACTTTGACCGTAACGCGCGTACCACGTCCGTGGTACACGGCGGTGCTCGCGTACGCCCCCGGGAGGGCACCGGGTTCGGTCTCCGGTCGACATCCGGACGACAGGTTCGCCCATACCGTTGACGCGTGACTCCACCCACCGCTGAAGCGGCGGGCTTCCTGCGTCGGTGGCTAAGCACCGTCGCAGAGGACCAGCCCGGCCCTGCTGAGCACATTGAGCGCGCCTACGTGGTCGGCGTTTGCGAGGAAGCCGCACGCGGTGCACTCGAACTTTGCTTGGGTGACGCGGTTCTCCTTGGCGACGTGCCCGCAGTCGGGGCAGGTGCGGGAGGTGTTGCGGGCGTCCACCGGGATCACGCGGCGAGCGGCACTCTCAGCCTTCTGCGCCAGGATTCCGAAGAACAGTCCCCAACCCGCGTCGAGGATGCTGCGGTTGAGCCCGGCCTTCGCGGCGGCCCCGTTCGGCAGGAAACCGCCGGGCTGCTCGGGGTCGGGCCTGGCTGCCGGGCTCCTGGTCATCCCGGCCGTGTTCAGCTTCTCGTGGCCGATCACGTCATGCTCGGCGACGAGCGTGTTTGCGGCCTTGTGGTGGTGGTCGAGCCGCTGCCTGCGGATCTTCGCGTGGATCGCGGCGACCTTCCGGGCCGCCGCGCGGTGGCGCTTGGTGCGCTGCCGGGTCCGCTTGGGGAACGTCGCAAGGTGCTGCTGGGCGGCGGCCAGCTCCTCCGCCATCACCTGGAGGAACCGCGGGTTCTCCACGTGCTCACCGTCGGACGTGGTGAGGAAGTGCCTCACGCCCATGTCGATACCGACGATGCTTCCCGTCGCAGGCAGCGGCTCGGCCGGTACGTCGTCACAGGCCAGGACGACGTACCAGCGGTGGCCCTCCCGCTTCACGCTGATTGTCTTGACCCGGCCGCGCACGGGCCGGTGCCGGTGCACGCGGACGTGCCCGACACCCTGCAGCCGCACCCGGGTCTGCGGGTCGTGCGGGGTGGAGTCCCAGCGGCAGCCGTCCCCGTCCTTCGGGAAGGTCACCGTGTCGAAGTGGCCGACGCCTTTGAACCTGGGGTAGCCCGGCGTGAGACCGGCCTTCACCCGCTGGAAGAATGCTTGGAACGCCTTGTCCAGACGGCGCAGGGTGGCCTGTTGGGAGGAGAACGACCAGCGGCCCTGCCGCTCCGGGTCGAACGCCCGGATCTCCTTCAGCTGCGCGGACTGACCGCCGTAAGGAACGCTGGTCTTCGAGACGTGCCGGTAGGCGTCCCGGCGTTCCTGGAGCGCACCGTTGTACAGCGAGCAGTGGTCCCGCAGCATCCCGGCAAGCGCCTGCTCCTGGCGCACCGTGGGCCGGAGAAGGAACTTGTAGGCACGCATCATCCCGGACCACCCCCTGTCGCAATCGCACGGTCACAGCCAGTACAGACAACCTAGCGGGCCCCACTGACAACAGTGCAGATCCGTACAGAAAGCCGAGGTCAGAGCAGTGACAGAAGCCATTCCCCACCCCGCTGAAGCGGGGCGTCCCTTGGCTAGGTTCTGATGGATCTTCGACTGCCCCCATTGCGGCGACGGCCGCGACGGATCGCCGCCGCCGCGGCCGCCGTCGTCGTGCTTGCCGGTGCCGGTACCTGGAGTGCCGTCGCCTCCGACGACGCTCCCGCGGTGCGCCGTGCCGACCGGGTCGTGAGCGTGGGCGACGGGGTGCGGATCGACACCTCGTACTTCACTGCCGGGCCCGGCGGACGCCGGCCCGCCGTGCTGCTCGGGCACGGTTTCGGCCGTAGCAAGGAGGACGTGCGGGAGCAGGCAGAGGACCTCGCGCGTGACGGATACGCCGTACTGACGTGGTCCGCGCGAGGCTTCGGGAAGTCGACCGGGAAGATCGGGCTGAACGACCCCGAGGGCGAGGTCGCCGACGTCTCCCGGCTGATCGACTGGCTCGCGGACCGGCCCGAGGTGCGGCTCGACAAGGACGGCGACCCCCGGGTCGGGATGGCGGGCGGCTCGTACGGCGGTGCCATCGCCCTGCTCGGCGCCGGGTACGACGACCGGGTCGACGCCATCGCCCCGGCGATCACCTACTTCGATTTCGCCGACGCGCTCTTCCCGGACGGCGTGTTCAAGAAGCTGTGGGCCGGCCTCTTCGTCAACTCCGGCGGCGGATGCGACCGGTTCCAGACCGAGCTGTGCGCGATGTACGAGCGGGTCGCCGAGTCGGGCGTGCCGGACGCCGAGGCCCGTGCACTGCTCGAGGCGCGTTCGCCGTCCGCGGTCGCCGACCGCATCGACGTGCCCACGCTGCTGGTGCAGGGGCAGTCGGACTCCCTCTTCCCGCTCGGCCAGGCCGACGCCGCCGCGCAGGCGATCCGCGCCAACGGCGCCCCGGTCGACGTCGACTGGATCGCGGGCGGACACGACGGCGGCGACATGGAGACCGACCGCGTGGAGGAGCGGGTACGGACCTGGTTCGACCGCTATCTCAAGGGCGACGAGAGCGCCGACACCGGCCCCGCCTTCCGCGTCACCCGCACCGGAGGCGTCGACTCCACCGACGGACGGGCCGTGCTGAACGGCGCGAGCGCCGACACCTACCCGGGGCTGAGCGACGGCGGCCGGTCGATTCCCCTGACCGGACGCCAGGAGCAGCGCTTCGACAACCCCGCCGGCGCCAACCCGCCCGCCCTATCCACCCTGCCCGGCCTCGGCGGCACCGGCGGACTCGCCCAGCTGTCCTCACTCGGCGTCGGGATCTCCCTGGACTTCCCCGGCCAGTACGCACGCTTCGAATCCGCCCCCGTCCGCAGCGATCTGCGGATCACCGGATCGCCGGCCGTCACCGTGCACGTGAAGTCGACCGGCGAGGACGCCGTCCTGTTCGGCAAGGTGTACGACGTCGGACCGGACGGCCGGCAGCAGGTGCTGCCCTCGCAGCTGGTCGCCCCGTTCCGCGTCGAGGGCGCCGGGTCCGGCAAGGACGTGACCCTCACCCTCCCCGCCGTCGACCACGAGGTCCCCAAGGGCCACCGCCTGCGCCTCGTCCTCGCCTCCACCGACCTCGGCTACGCCTCACCGGCCGCCCCGGCGACGTACACCGTCTCCCTGAAGAGCGGCCTCACCGTGCCCACCGCGCCGGGCGTCAGCACCGCCGCCGCCCCGCTGCCCGCCTGGGTGGTGTGGCTGCCGGCCGCCGGCGCGCTCATCGCGCTCGCCCTGCTGCTGACCGGACGCCGCCGCACCACCGCCCCGGCCCCCGACCCGGAACTGGCCGAGGTCCCGCTCCAGATCACCGACCTGAGCAAGCGGTACGCCCGTTCCGCGGACCGGTACGCCGTGCAGAACCTGTCGTTCCGTGTGGAGAAGGGCCAGGTGCTCGGCCTCCTCGGCCCGAACGGCGCGGGCAAGACGACCACCCTGCGCATGCTGATGGGCCTCATCAGGCCCGACGGCGGTGAGATCCGCGTCTTCGGCCACGCCATCCGCCCCGGCGCCCCGGTGCTGTCCCGGGTCGGCGCCTTCGTCGAGGGCGCGGGCTTCCTGCCGCACCTCTCCGGCCGCGAGAACCTGGAGCTGTACTGGCGGGCCACCGGCCGCCCGCCCGAGGACGCCCACCTGGACGAGGCCCTCCGGATCGCCGGACTCGGGGACGCCCTCGCCCGCGCGGTGCGCACCTACTCGCAGGGCATGCGGCAGCGCCTCGCCATCGCCCAGGCCATGCTTGGCCTCCCGGACCTGCTCATCCTGGACGAGCCGACCAATGGCCTCGACCCGCCACAGATCCGCGAGATGCGCGAGGTGATGATCCGGTACGCCGCCGGCGGGCGCACGGTGATCGTCTCCAGCCATCTGCTCTCCGAGGTCGAGCAGTCCTGCACCCACCTCGTCGTCATGGACCGCGGGCGGCTCGTCCAGGCCGGCCCGGTGCACGAGATCGTCGGCTCCGGCGACACCCTGCTCGTCGGCACCGTCACGCCCGTGGAGGAGCCGGTCGCCGAGAAGATCGCCGCGCTGCCGGGCGTCGCCTCGGCCGACCGCACCGACGAGGGGCTGCTGGTACGGCTCGACGCCGACGGCACCGCCGCGGGCCTGGTCGCCGAACTGGTCCGGCTCGAGGTGCCCGTGGCGTCGGTCGGCCCGCACCGCCGCCTCGAGGACGCGTTCCTCACCCTGATCGGAGGGTCCGCATGAGCACGCTCACCGAGCGGAACGAGACCGCCGGGCAGCCCGCCTCCGACGAGGTCGCCGCAGGCTACCGCGCGGGCCGTACCCTGCCCCTGCGGGTGGAACTGGTCCGCCAACTCAAGCGCCGCCGCACCTTCGTGATGGGCGCCGTCCTCGCCGCCCTGCCGTTCGTGCTGGTGATCGCGTTCGCGATCGGCGGCACACCGGACGGCGGCCCGGACGGCGGCGACCGCGTGAACCTGATGGACACGGCCACCGCGTCCGGCGCCAACTTCGCCGCCGTGAACCTGTTCGTGTCCGCGGGCTTCCTGCTGGTCATCCCGGTCGCCCTGTTCTGCGGGGACACGGTCGCCGCCGAGGCCGGCTGGTCCTCCCTGCGCTATCTGCTCGCCGCGCCCGTGCCCCGGATGCGGCTGCTGTGGTCCAAGCTGGCCGTCGGACTGGGGCTGAGCCTCGCCGCGATGGTGCTGCTCCCGGTGGTGGCGCTAGCCGTCGGCACGATCGCCTACGGGTGGGGGCCCCTGCGGATCCCCACCGGCGGGGCGCTCGACCCCGGCACGGCGGCGCAGCGGCTCGTGGTGGTCGTGGCGTACATCTTCGTGTCGCAACTGGTCACCGCCGGGCTGGCGTTCTGGCTGTCCACCCGCACCGACGCCCCGCTGGGCGCGGTCGGCGGAGCGGTCGGCCTGACGATCCTCGGCAATGTGCTGGACGCCGTCACCGCGCTCGGCGACTGGCGTCACTTCCTGCCCGCGCACTGGCAGTTCGCCTGGGCGGACGCCGTCCAGCCGACCCCGGAGTGGTCCGGCATGATCCAGGGCGCGGCGGTCTCCGTGACGTACGCACTCGTGCTGTTCGCGCTGGCGTTCCGCGGGTTCGTGCGCAAGGACGTGGTGTCCTGACACCCCCCGCCCGCGCGTGCGTCACGCGGGCCAACCGGGTGAAACTGCGCAACCGATTCCGCGGAGCCGGGTTGATGAGGGAGTAGGCCATGCGGCAGCGGAGGGCCAGATCGCGTGGCCGCTCCCGACTCTTCAAGCAGGAAGACAACCACATTGCGACAGACCCTGAGCAGGGGAGTGTTCGCGGCGGCCGCCACCGCCACGGGCATTCTGACCCTGTACGGAACCCCCGCCCTCGCGGACTCGTTCGCGGGGGGCGGTGCCGAGGATTCTCACGGTGCGCTGGCCGGGAACAACGTGCAGGTGCCCGTGCACGTGCCGGTGAACGCCTGTGGCAACACCGTCAGCGTGGCCGGCGCCTTCAACAAGGCGTCCGACGCCACGTGTGTCAACAAGGACTCCGGTGACAAGCACGGTCACGGCGCCCACGCGGTCGGCGGCACCAAGGGCTCGCCCGGCCTGGGCTCCGGCAACACCGTGCAGGTACCGATCCACGCGCCGGTGAACGCCTGCGGGAACACCGTCGGCGGTCTCGCGGTGGCCAACAGCGCGCACGACAACACCTGCGCCAACCTCTCCGACCACCGCGCCGACCACAGCTCTGGGCACCACTCCGACAAGTCCGCGGACCACTCGGCGGGCTCCTCCTCGCACTCGAAGTCCACGTCCGGCACCTCGCACACCGGCTCCCGCGACGGCGCGCACGCGACGGGCGCCGCGAAGCACTCGCCCGGTCTGCTGTCCGGCAACCTCATCCAGGCGCCCATCCACCTGCCGCTGAACGCGTGCGGCAACACCGTCAGCCTCGTCGGACTGCTCAACGACGCCAACGACAACACCTGCGTCAACAAGACGGCCCACGAGAACGACCACAGGGACAAGGAAAAGGACAAGGACAAGGAGAGGGACAAGGAGAGGGACAAGGAGAGGAAGAAGGACAAGGAGAAGGACAAGGAGACGCCGAAGCCTCACACCAAGGTGAAGACGCCTCCCAGGCCGGCCGAGGACGAGCACGGCTACCCGCCGCACATGGCGGAGACCGGCAGCGACGGCCTGATGGCGGCCTCGGCCGCCGGCGCGGTGCTGATCACGGGCGGAGCGATGCTCTACCGCCGCGGCCGTTTCGCCCGCCGGTAGCAGTCCACGGGTGCCGGACCCGCCCCGCCCGGCACCCGCACCCTTCCGACGAAGCGTCCCCCGGACCTGACCGGTCCGGGGGACGCTTCGTCGTGCACATGGGTCAGCCGCGCACCGGCGACGGCGCCCCGCTGCGGCTGCCGCTCCCCGGCACCGGCACCGTGCTGCGCACCGGGGTCGCCCTGAGCCGCCGGCGCACACCCTGGACCAGCGTCGACGCCGTGAAGGTGGCGCCCTGCACGAAGCGCATCGCCGGGCCGAAACCGGACGCGGTCACCAGGCCCGCGAGGAACAGACCGGGATACGAGGACTCGAAGCTGTGCCCGAGCGCGGGGGAGCCGCCGGGCAGCACCGCCAGCGTCCCGCGCAGTTCGGTCGAGAGCAGACCTAGCCGGTCACGGTGAGGCTTGAACCCGGTGGCCGCGATGACGTGCTCGGTCTCCATGCTGCGCCGGGCGCCGGACCGGTCGGTGAGGTCCAGCCGCAGCCCACCGGGCACCGCGGCGGCCGCGGTCACCTCGTGGCCCGGCAGCAGGTCCACCGCCCGCTCCACCCGCTCCCGCACCCACCAGGCACCGGCAGGACCCAGCGCCGTCGCGGCGATCCGCGAGCGGGTGGCCTCCGGCAGTCGCCGGAACAGACCCGGGCGCTCGGAGTAGAACCAGTTCCGCCAGCCGGGGCCGAGACCGCTGTGCGGCGAGCGGGCCGACTGCCACCAGGAACGCTCCAGGGGCGGCGGGACGTCGTTCCACCGCAGTTGCTCCGCCCGCGCCAGCACCCGTACCCGCGTGCCCTGTTCGGCGAGGAGCGCCGCCGTCTCCAGGGCGGCCTGGCCACCGCCGATCACCGTCACGTCCTTGCCCTGGAACGGGCCGAGGTCGCTGTGGTGGCTGCTGTGCGTCACCAGCGTGGGATGCAGTCCGCGCAGGGCCGCCGGCACCTCGATGAACGGCATCACCCCGACCGCCAGCGCCACCGTCCGCGCGTGCAGCGCCTCGCCGTCCTCGGTGACCGCCGTGAAGCCGTCGGCGCCTGACGACACCCGCGAGATGATGCGCTCGTCCACCGCCGGCACGGCGTTACGGGCGAACCACAGGCCGTACGAGGCGAACTCCTCCACCGGAATCGGCTCCGCGTGACGTGCCGTCATGCCCTTCTCGGTGCAGTACGCGTCCAGCGTCCAGCGGCGCGCCGGGTCGGAGAGGTTGGACGCCCATGGCTCCGACTTCAGGAACATGCCGCCGGGCATGTGGTCCCGCCAGGACGCCATCGGCCGTCCGAAGACACGGAGGTTCAGTCCGGCGGCCGCGGCGTGGGACGCGATCGACAGACCGTACGGACCCGCGCCCACCACCAGAAGGTCGTACATCATCAGCTGCTCGCTTTCTCGTTGTCGGTCCGTGAGGTCAGTGACGTTTCGGCGGTCCGGGAGGGCGCAGCCGCCCCGGGAGTCGGGCGCGGCGCCGGTACCGGTGCCGGCGGGCCCAGCCGTCTGCGCAGCCGGCCGGACACATGGCGGGCCCACAGGGCCCACATCGCCCGTCCGGGCCGGGGGTCGTCCCCGGCGTACCAGGCCAGTTCGCGTCCGCCGGGGGCCGTGCGCAGCGCGGCGAACGGCGCGTAGTTCTCCACCACGAACGACCGCCCGGCCACCGGATCCCCGTCCGGCAGCGGACGGCCGGTCAGATCCAGATGCAGGGCGCGTACGACGTCCAGTCCCGCGCTGTCCGCGAACAGCCGGAACTGGGCGCCGGGGCGCGGGTTGAAGTCGAGGAGGTGGTAGCGGCCGGTCGTGCCGCAGCGGCGGAAGTCGAGGTCGAAGACGCCGCGGTAGCCGAGTTCGCCGGTGAGGCGTTCGGCGAGCGCGCAGACCTCGGAGTTGGGCGTCCAGTGGCCCACCGCGGTCAGTCCCGCGCCCCGCGGCCAGGACAGCCGCTTGCGGCCGGCGCCGCCCGCGCGGACCGTGCCCGAGCGGTCGGCGTAGCCGTGGAAGAACCAGTCCCGGTCCTCGCCCGGCGGCAGATACGACTGGAGCAGCAGCGGACTGCCCGCCTCCGCCGTGCGCGCGTACAGCTCCCGCACCTGGTCGGCGCTGTGCACCAGCTGGGTGCTGCGCAGTCCGCTGCCGGGCGGGAGCAGCCAGGGACGGCTCCACTTGGCGACCAGCGGAAACCCGAGCCGCTCCGCGTCGGCGACGGCACGGGCGGGGCTGTCCGGGACCAGGGTCTCCGGGTGCGGGATGCCGACGGCGGCGCACACGGCGGCCAGTTCGGCCTTGTCGGCGACGCGTTCGGGCAGCGTGGCCGGCATCTCGGGCAGCAGATAGCCCGGCGCGAGGTCCTCGCGCAGGCGTCCCGCGGCGATTGCGGTCGCGTCGTCCAGCGGGATCAGCACGGCCGGACGCCCGACCTGCCCGGCCACGCGGCGCAGCACGGCGAGGATCTCGTCCCCGGTCGCCTCCGGGGGCGGCGGCGGATGCATGCGGCGCACATAGCGCGAGCGGGGCACGGGACTTCCCGTGGAATCCGCGACGACATGCACCTCCACACCGGCCCGGCCGAGCGACCGAACGGCCCCCAGCGTTCCGTGGTGAAAGGGATTCCGGTCGATCCGCAGCAATACCGCGGGGACTCGGATGTCAAGCAGTGACACGCATTCTCACCTTCTTCTGGAAGCGGCTCACCCGCACGGGTCAGCCCGGCACTCGAAAGCCGCAGTGACGGTGGCACCGTCGTATTTCCTATGACTGACTTCATATGACTGATCGTCACCAGCAAGGCGTCAGGCAATAGGCGGACGAGAGCGAAAAGAGGAGCAGTCAATGGCCCCAGAGCACAGGCGGGTCCGGGCCCGGGGAATGGCCGTGGGCGCGGCGGTGGCCGCCGTGTCGGCCGCCCTCGCGGCCGGTCCCGCGACCGGGGCGGGGACGGTGCGGGCCGACGACTCCCGCCCCGCGCTGCCCGCCCCGACGGAGCCCGGGGCGGCACCGGCCGTCCCGGCGCCCAAGCCCCCGCCCCCCGCCGTCCCCACGCCCGCGGCACCCACCGCCCCGTCCGTCGGCGTGCCCCAGCTCACCGCGCCGGCCTTCGGCGCCTTCCTCGCCTCCGACGGCCGGGGCGTGGCCCGCATGAACGAGCTCAGCCGCTGGCTGGGCGGTGCGGACCTGCGCGTCGGGCACACCTACCTGCCCGGCAACCGCTGGAGCGACATCGAGGGCGACATCGGGTTCCTCGAATCGTGGGCGCACTGGCGCAACGCCAGAAAGGACCGGATGCTCGTCCTCAACGTCCCCATGCAGGAGCGCAACGAGGAGGGCGTCTCCGACGAAGAGGTCCGGCGACTGCTGCAACGGGGCGCGGCCGGGGAGTTCGACCACCACTTCCGTGCCCTCGCCGAGCGGCTTGTCGAACTGAAGGTGCCGGACACCGTCGTGGTGCTCGGCTGGGAGATGAACGGCGTCACCTACACCCACCGGTGCGGCCCCGACCCGGAGTCCTGGAAGAAGTACTGGAACCGCATCGTAAAGACCATGCGGGCGGTGCCGGGCCAGGAATTCCGCTTCGATTTCACGCCGAGCCGGGGCCGGGACGCCATTGCCTGGACCGAGTGCTACCCGGGGGACGACACGGTCGACATTGTCGGCATGGATTCCTACGACCAGCCGGCCGGACGGTCCTTCGACGAACAGATCGAGGAGCCCTACGGACTTCAGGCACACGTCGATTTCGCCAAAGCCCACGGCAAGCCCATCTCGTACCCGGAATGGGGGCTTTTCCACAACGGCGACAATCCCGAATACATGCGGCGTATGCTCGCGTGGATGGAGGTGCACCGGCCCCTCTACAACACGCTGACCGACTACTGCCCGCATGGGGTGTGGCAGTGCGACGACAACCCGGAGTCCTCCCGCGTCTACAAGGAGGCGCTCTACGGCCGCACGCCCGACGCGGACCCGGAGACGACCCCGGAGGCCACCCCGGAGGTCACCCCGACGCCGTCCGCGCCGACCGAGCAGCTGCCCCCGGAGAAATGCTCGCCGCTCGACCTCGGCCGCTGGGTGGAGTACTGGCTCGGCGGAAAGCTCTGCCTGCCCTTCGACTGGTGGTGGCGCAGCCGCTAGGACGGCCGCCGTCCCGGCCCGGTTCACCGCCGTCACCGCTGCACATCAGCGGCGGCGGCCGGGCCGGGCACCGAGGCGGCGGGCGCCGGATCGTCGTCCCGGCCGCCCCGCCTCGGCCGCGCCAGCAGGGCCAGACCGCCCAGCAGCCCGCCCGCGCTCGCCCCCACCAGGGCGGTCACCCCCGCCGACGTGGACGTCGGCCCGCCCGGTTTCAGCGCGCGCGAGAACTGCACCAGCCGTACCTGCGTGCTGCCCTTGGTGTTCTCCGCGTGCAGGGTCAGCGCACGCGAGACCGCGTTCGCCATGTCGACGGCCTCCTCGGGCCGCGCGGAGGTGGCGGAGACGGACACCATCGGGGCGTCCGGCGAGGTCGCCGTGCGTACGCTGTCCCGCAGCGTGCGCACCGGCACCCCCGCCCACACCTGCGCGTCCCCGAGCACCGCGAGCTGCGTGGCCACCCGTCCGTAGGCCTGCGCGAAGCCCCGCGCGGCGTCCGGGGTCGCCTGCCCGGTCGGTACGGCGACGACGTAGCTGGTGGCCGTGTACGACGGGGGCGTGAGCAGTCCGTACGCGCCGCCGAACAGCCCGCCGACGAGCGTGCCCGCCACCAGCGCGGACCAGGCCGGCAGTTGCTTGACGCGGGCCAGGGACGGAAGGCGCCGACGGTTCGGAGTGTCGGTCATGACGGGCTTGCTCCCTTGTGGACATGCGGGGACGGCAAGGACGGCCGGGGTGCGGGGGACGGTGACGTGCCGGCGACTGCTGCGGCGTACACGTCCATGAGGCGGGCGGTGCTGCGGGTGATGCTGTAGTGGCGCGCGGCCTCCCCGGGCGTGCGCGGGCCGGGGCCCGCCGCGCCGGCCTCGGCGATCGCGCGGGCGTACGCGTCCGGTCCGCCGCGCACCCGCCGGGCCGCGGCACAGGCCGTCGGCGGCAGGTCCTCGATCGCCGGGCAGGAGGCGTAGAGCACGGGCAGGCCGGACGCCAGTGCCTCCACGGCCGCCAGCCCGAAGGCCTCCTCCGCGGAGGGCGAGGCGAACAGGTCCATCGCCGAGGTGAGCGAGGGCAGATCGGGACCGGGCGAGCCGTCGGGGAGACCGGGGCGCTCCCCGGTGAACAGGACCCGCCCGGCCACCCCGGCCTCGTGGGCGGTGCGGCGCAGCACGTGCTCCTCGGGGCCGCCGCCCACCAGCAGCAGCCAGTGGTCCTCCGGGAGCCGGGCCAGCGCCCGCACCAGCACGTCGAACCGCTTGCCGGGGGTGAGCCGGCCGATGCCGCCCACGACGAACGCGCCCTCCGGCAGCCCCAGACGCCGCCGGGTGCGTTCGCGCCGCTCCGGGTCGAAGCGGAAACGGTCCACGTCGATGCCGTTGGGAACCACCTCGATGCGGGGGGCGGGCACGCCCCAGCGCTTCAGCCGGTCGGCCACCGTCGGGGAGACGGCGACCGTCGCCGAGCCGAGCCTCTCACTCGCCAGATACAGCGCGCGCACCCCCGGAGTCAGCCGGCGGCCCTCCATCTGCGAGTCGCCCAGCGAGTGTTCGGTGGCGACGACCGCGCGGACCCCGGCGACCCGGGCGGCCGGCCGGCCGTACACACAGGCCCGGTACAGGTGGGTGTGCACCAGGTCGTAGCCGCCGGAGCGGATCAGCCGTACCAGCCGGGGCAGGACGGCCAGATCGCGGTTGCCGTTCATGCCCAGATGCACGACGCGGACCCCGTCGGCACCGAGCCCCTCGGCGACCGGACCCGGGTTGGTGAGCGTCACCACGTCGCACTCGACGGGCAGATGACGCAGCAGCAGCCGCAACTGCAGCTCGGCCCCGCCGATCCCTAGCCCGGTGATGATGTGCAGGGCCCTCATCACACGCCCTCCACCGGGCGCCGGCGCAGCCGGTGCAGCCGGAGCTTCAGATACAGGCGCAGCGCCGTGTCGTTCTGCCCCACGTGCGCGCGCGGCAGGGCGTGCGGGCCGGTCAGCGGTCCGGGGTCGATGGCGCAGGCGTAGCGGTAACCGGCCGTCCGTACGGCCTCGACGACGCGCGCGTCGACCGTGCCGTACGGATAGCAGAACCCGTCCACCGGTGCCCCGGTCAGCTCGGCGAGCAGGGCGCGGCTCTCGGCGACCTCGGTCTTGAGGGTGGCGTCGTCCGCGAGGGTGAGGTCGACATGGGTCAGCCCGTGCGAGCCGATCTCCACGCCCTCGGCGGCGGCGCGCCGGATGCCGTCCGCGGTCAGCAGAGGCTTGCGCGGGCCCAGCGGATCCCAGGCGTTGTCGCCGCCGAGCCGCCCCGGCAGGACGAAGAGCGTGGCGCCGCAGCGGAAGCGGCGCAGCAGCGGCAGGGCGGCGGTGAGGAAGTCGGTGTACCCGTCGTCGAAGGTGAGACCGACCAGGTCCCGCCCCTCGCCCCGGGCCCGCGCGGCGAGCAGGTCCGAGACCGACACGCCCCGCAGCCCGCGCCGGCGCAGCCACGTCAGCTGCCGTTCGAGCCGCTCGGGCGTGACGGTGATGCGGTAGGGGTCGTCCGAGCAGTCGCCCACCGAGTGGTACATCGCCACCCAGGGGACGGGCCCCGGCCGGGACGACGGGGCTCTGGGGGTGTCGAGGGAATCAACGGAAGCGGCCATGTGTGAGCTTTCGTGTGACGGTGCGTACGGAGCGCACGGCGGATGCGGAGCCCCGGGCGCCCAGGACGGACAGGGCGAGCGGGATGAAGACGGCGGTCACGGTGAGGCAGCCGGCCGCGAGCGCCGCCGCCGGCGACGCGAACCGGCTCGCCGCGTACGCGCCCGCGGCGACGGCGAGGGCCGAGGCGAGCACCGGCCGGACCAGCTCCGCCAGGACCGTGCGGACGCCGACCGTGACGCCGGTGGCGGCACCGCGGCGGGCGGTGCGCAGGCCCGTCAACAGCAGGACGGCGGTGACGGTGATGCCGAAGGCGTTGGCGGCGGCGATCCCCGCCACCCCCCAGTGGCCCACCGTCACGGCACCGATCAGCGACGTCGCGGCGATGCCCGCGGTCATCACGCCGACGGGGTACCAACTGGGGCGGCCCGCCGAGAAGTAGCAGCGGACAAGGGCGCCCACGAGGGTCTGGCCGAGCAGACCGAGCGCGTACACGCGCATGACGTCCGCCGTCGCGGCGGTGTCGGCGGCGGTGAACGCGCCTCTTTCGAACAGCAGTTGGATCATCTGCGGGGCGCAGGCGATCACCGCGCACATGCCCAGCAGCACCACGCAGGAAGCCAGCACCAGATCCCGCTGCACGCGGGCGCGGGCCCGTTCGGTGTCACCGTCGGCGAGGGCACGCGCCACCACCGGGAAGGTGACCGTGCACACCATCAGCGACAGCGTCATGGGGATCTGGGCGACCTTCTGCGCGTAGTTCAGGTGCGAGATGGCACCGGCGGGCAGCGAGGACGCCAGGAACCGTTCGACGAGCACCTGCGACTGGCGGCAGAGCGCGAACAGCAGGACGGCGGCGATCAGCGCGAGCCGCACCGGCCGCTCCTCGTCGGCCGGCCCGGTGACGGTCGCGGGCCGCGGCGCGCGGGAGGCCAGCTGCCGCCACAGCGACGGCAGCTGCACCGCGACCATCAGACAGCCGCCCACCGCGACCCCGGCCGCGGCGGCACGCACGCCCCACTCCGCACGGAGGAGGAACATCGTCGCGATGATGCCGGTGTTGTAGGCGACGTAGATCGCCGCCGGAGCGAAGAAGCGCCGGTGCGCCCGCAGGGCGGCGCTGCAGTACCCGGCGAGCCCGAAGGCCAGCAGGCTGAGCGCGGTGAGCCGGGTGCAGTCGACGGCCAGGCGCGGATCCGACAGACCGGGCGCCAGCACCCGGACCAGGTACGGAGCCCCGGCGGCCGTCAGCGCGGCCACCGCGGCGAAGGCCAGGCACAACCGCGGCAGCGTGGCCCGCACCAGCTCCCGCACCGGATCACCGGGAACGCCCCGCGCCCGGCGCGCCAGCGCCACGCTGAACGCCGGGATCAGCGCGATCGCCAGCCCGTCCTCGATCAGCAGCGTCGCGGCGATCTCCGGCACCGTCCACGCGACCAGGAACGCGTCCGTGTCGCTCCCGGCCCCGAACAACCGCGCCAACGACTGGTCCCGCACCAGCCCGAGCACGGACCCGGCGATCGACAACACCGCCGTGACCATGGCAGCCCGCGCCAGAAACCCCCGGGAGGCGCGGTGCGTGGGTTCGGTGGGCGTGTCGGCGTCGGTGCCGGTGCCGTCGGCGGGGGGTGCGGTCGGGGTGGCCGCGCCCGGCCGGTCCGGTGCGGTCGGGGTGGCTGCGCCCGGCCGGTCCGGTGCGGTCGTATGGCCGGCGGGGCCGCCGCCGTCACTGTGCGGCCGGCCGTTCCGCGGTCCGGCCGGGGCGCGGTGCGTGGGTTCGGTGGGCGGGCCGGCGTCGGGGCTGGTGCCGTCGGCGGGGGGTGCGGTCGTGGTGGCTGCGCCCGGCCGGTCCGGTGCGGTCGGGGTGGCCGCGCCCGGCCGGTCCGGTGCGGTCGTATGGCCGGCGGGGCCGCCGCCGTCACTGTGCGGCCGGCCGGTCCGCGGTCCGGCCGGGGCGAGGCCGGCCGTGCGCCGGTTCGGCGCCGGGCCGCGGAGTTCCGGGCTGCCCGGCGCGGACGGGACGCCCCCGGACGCGCCCGCATCCGGCGCCGGGCCGTCCGCCTTGAGCACGCCGGACCCCGTGCCGCCGGGTTCAGGCGCGTCGGAACCGGAACCGGGCGTCTGCGAAGGCACCACCGTCATCGCGCCACGGCCTCCTCGAGCCGCCCGGGAACCTCGTCCCGGCAGCCGGCGGCCGGCCGTTCGTCGCGCGGGAGGGCCCACCACGCCGTCAGCCCCAGGGCCACGCCGGTCAGCACGGTCGAGGGTCCGCCGATGTCGCCGTACAGGTAGTCGGTGAGCTGCCAGAGCAGCAGGCCGCACGCGATGAGCCCGCAGTCCAGGCCGGGCCCGCGCCGGCGCACCCGCAGCAGCCCGCGCACCGCGCACACCAGCAGCGCCAGCCAGCTCCCGGCGAGCGTGAGCAGCCCGACCAGGCCCTGCTCGCTCAGCACCAGCAGATACATGTTGTGCGGGGAGAGCAGCGCCTGCTTGTGGTACGTCTCGCCCGCCCCGTCGATCTCGCTGCCGGACGACAGCGCCAGCGTCGCGTGTCCGTCGCGGTACGCGGGAAAGCCCTTCAGCCCCACGCCGGTCAGCGGGTGCTCGCGCCACATGCCGGTGGCCGCCGCCCACAGGGTGTACCGGTCGATCACGGAGCTGTCCGGGGTGTCGGTGACCTCCGTGATGCTGTCGATCCGCTCCTGCAGCATCGCCGTACCCACCCCGAATCCGCCCATCAGAATCACCCCCGCGGCGACCAGGGCCGCCCCCGCCTTCAGCGCGCGCCGCAGCCCCGCCAGCGCCAGCTGTACGGAGCAGGTGAGGACGGTCGCGATCCAGGCGCCCCGGCTGAAGGACAGCGCCAGCGGCAGCACCAGAACCAGCGCGCACCCGGCGGCGGCCGCCCGCTGCCGGAGCGGCGCCCGGCCCAGTGCCAGACCGACCGCGCACACCACGCCCAGCGACACCGCCGTCGCCATGCCCATCACGTCCGTCGCCCCGAAGGTGCCGACCGCCCGGAGGGTCTCCCCCTGGTAGGAGGCGCCGGTCCCGGTGACGTACTGGTGCACCCCCACGGCCCCCTGCCACAGCGCCAGCCCCACGAACGACCAGGCCAGCACCCGGAAGTCGGCCCGGCCCCGGAGCAGCACCAGCACCGCCGCCGGGACCAGCACGAAGACCTGCAGATAGCGGCACATGCCGCCGACCCCCGCCGCCGTCGAGTCCGCCCCCATGGCGGCGAGCGCGAGCCCCACGACCGGCAGCCCCAGCACCACCGCCGCGCGGGGCGACAGGGGCCGCCGCCGTTCCCGCAGCAGCCGGATCACGCAGTACCCCACCACCAGCGCGGACACCACGTCGGCGGGCACCGCGCCGTCCCCCGTCGGCGGCAGGGCCAGCAGCGCGACCACCGCCACCAGCGGCAGGACCGGCACCAGCGCGGCGGCCCGGCGCGGCAGGGGGACGAGGACGTGACTCACGAATCGTCAGCTCCCCGTCGGACGGACCAGGGTGACCGCGGTGCGCAGCAGGATGCAGACGTCCCCCCACAGCGACCAGTCGTCGATGTAGGCGTTGTCGAACCGGCAGCGGTCCTCGATCGAGGTGTCACCGCGCAGCCCGTGGATCTGCGCCAGCCCGGTGATGCCGGTACGCATCCGGTGCCGCTCCGCGTAGCCCGGGTGCGTCTGGCTGAACTGCGTCACGAAGTACGGCCGTTCGGGTCGCGGACCGACCAGGCTCATGTCGCCGCGGAGCACGTTCCACAGCTGGAGCAGCTCGTCGAGCGAGGTGCGCCGCAGCATGCGGCAGAACCCGCTCATCTCGTGCTCGCCGGCCACGCTCCAGCGGGTCGCCGACTCGTGCTCGTCGGCCGGGCGGTGGGTGCGGAACTTCAGCAGCGTGAACGGCTTGCCGTTCCGGCCGATGCGTTCCTGCCGGAACACCACACCCGGCCCGTCACTCATCCGCAGCGTCACCGCGAACACCAGCAGCAGCGGGCTGACCAGCAGCAGCAGCGCCCCCGACACCAGGATGTCGAGCATCCGCTTGCTGACGCCGCCGCGCGCCGGGCCGAAGTCCAGCCGCCGGCAGGCGAACCCGGCCAGCCGTTCCGGCGTCGGGCAGGGCGCGGCGTCGGCGTCGACCTCCCAGACCACGCACCCGGACGCGGCCAGCGACCGCAGCAGCGGCTCCTGTTCGGCACGTACCGACGGATGGACGGCGAGTACCGCCCGCACCCCGTTCTGGATGACCGCCCGTTCGACCTCCTCGTCCGTGCGCAGCACGGGCACGCCCTCACCGCCGTCCGCCTGCCCGGCGACGATCCCCACCGGCCGCACCCCGCACCCCGGGTGGCGCAGCACGGCGGCGGCCACGCGCTGCGCGGTCGCCGCCGGCCCGATGACGAGCGCGGCGTGCGGGTGCCGCCGCAGCGCGGCAAGCCGCCGCCCGTGCACCACCGCGCGGAGCACACAGCCCGCAGTCACCTGCACGGCGAGCCCCGCCAGCAGGGTGCCGGCGGACAGCGCCTGCTCCGGCCGGTACGCCGCCCACAGCGCCGCGGTCGCCAGCCAGGCCACCGCGGCACGACCGCACACGGCGGGCAGTTCGTCCAGCAGCCCCGGCGTCCACGCCGGTTCACCGCGCGGACGCGGCAGCAGCGACGCGCCGATCAGCAGGGCCACGAGCAGGGGATGCGGCCGCGCGCCGGCGAGCACCGGCACCGCGAGCAGGACGGCCGCGGTGTCCGCGACGAGCAGTGGCACCGGGGAGTCCGGCCGGGCCGGGGGCCGCGAGGGGGGCAGCCGGGGGCCGTCGTCGGGGCCGCGCGGCGGCATGACGGAAACGGGCGAGAATCCGTGGTCCTGTGGCGGTACGCCGGGGGAGGGCACGGTGTGTTCGGCGGTCACGAGTGGATGGACTCCCTGTGCTCGGAGGGCTCGACGGGCTGTGACGTCCTCTGGGCCTCGGCGTCCTCGGCCGCCCGGGGCGCGTGAGCCCGTGGCGCTGTCGCGGCCGGCCAGGTGCCGAGCAGATCGCGGTAGACGCCGGTGACCGCCCTCGCGGTGCGCCGCACGTCATGGAGGGACAGCACGTGGCGGCGGCCCCGGTCGCCGAGGGACGTACGCAGCGGCGGGTCGAGCAGCAGCGCCGCGACGGCGCCCGCCAGCGCCTCCGGGTCCTCCGGCGGCACCACGCAGGGGGCGGCGAAGGAACGCGGCAGGCTCTCGCGGGCGCCGTCGACGTCCGTGACGACCACGGGCCGCCCGCACGCCATCGCCTCGAGCGGGGCCAGCGCCATGCCCTCCCAGCGGGACGGCAGGACGACGAGATCGGCGGCCTGGTACCAGGGCGAGGCGTCCTTGACGGCCCCCGCGAACAGGACCGAGGCGGGGGCGGCCGCGCGCAGCCGGTCACGGTCCGGCCCGTCGCCGACCAGGACGAGGCGGGCGTCCGGGACCTGACGCAGTACGGCGTTCCAGGCCCGCAGCAGGACGTCCTGCCCCTTCTGCCGGCACAGCCGGCCCACGCACACGGCGAGCGGCGCCTGCGCGGGCAGCCCGGCCAGCGGCGCGAGCCCGGCCCGTACGGTGTCCGCGGGGGCCGGGCGGAAACGCTCGGGGTCGATGCCGTTGGGTACGACGGCCCACCGGCCGGTGATCCCCGCGTGCACACCGGTGGCGCGCTCGGCCTCGCTCACGCACACCACCCGGGCGGCCCAGCGTGCCGCCCACCGTTCCCAGCGCAGCGCGAGGGCCGCGGTGGAGCCGCCCACCGCCTCGAACGACCAGGCGTGCGGCTGGAACACGGTGGGGATCCGTCCGCGTACCGCCAGCCGCCCGGCGAGCCCGGCCTTCGCGCTGTGCGCGTGCACCAGATCGGGGCGCACCTCGTCGAGCAGCCGGGCCAGCTGCCGTACCTCCCGGACCAGTGACGCACCCGGCGAGCGGGTCGCCCGCCAGTGCCGTACGTGCGCGCCGAGCGAGCGAAGTTGACCGGCGAGCGGGCTGTCGGGGCAGATCGCGGTGACATGGAGCCCGTCCGCCAGCTGGGCCCCCACCAGGTCCGTCACGACGCGCGCGACCCCGCCGTCCACGGGCTGGGTGAGATGCAGGACCCGCGGCCGGCGTCCGGCCGGTGACAGTTCCGTGGGCACGGCTTCCTCGCTCGGGCAGGGGTCGGGAACGGACGGCAACGCGCTCACCGGTCGACGGCGGCGAACAGCACACCCGCCCACGCGGCGTCCCGCTCGGACGTGAGGCGGACGGTGGCCTGGTCACCGGACTGCGTCAGGTGCTCGCCGAGGCGGAACACATCGGAGTCGTAGCCGAGGGTGTTGGCGTACGCCGGTACGCGTTCCGGGGCGCCACCGGGGCCGGAGACGGTGGAGTTCAGGACGTCGTCGTGCGGATTGGCCCGGTCGCCCAGCGCGGTGGCCAAGACGCCGTCCGTGCTCACAGTGAGGGAGTCGCCGGTGGTGCCGGGGTCGCCGTTGTACGCGACCAGCCCCACCTGCCCTTCGGCGCCCGCGGCGAACGGCATGTCGCGCAGCGCCATTTCCGCGCCCCCACCGGACAGCGCCGTGAAGCCGTCCCAGATGGAGAGGTGCCGCAGCGGCTCCTCCGGGTTCTCGTACGCCACCACCAGCGTCCAGCCGCCCCAGGCGCCGGCCGCCGACTTGCCGGAGGCCACATTGATCTGCGCCACCGTGTACAGGCCCGGCGCGCTGTCCCGCACCAGCCGCGTCACATCCGCGGAGGCCTGGAAGGCGTCCGCGCCGTCCGCCACGCGGTGCCCCACGACGGTGTCCGCGAGCAGTTCCTTGTACGCGCCGCCGGGTTCGGCGATCAGCACCCGCTCGTTGTCGGCGGGGGACTTCTGCTCGCCCACGAGGAGATTGCCGCCCCAGTACAGACGGGCGTAGGTGACGCGGGAGCCGGCGGGCAGGCTGATCTCCGCGCGGGAGGAGTTGTACGTGTTCGGGTCGTCGTCGACATCGATGTAGCTCATGTCGAAGTCGCCGTTCACACCCTCGGCGTCACCGGCGCGCACCGTGCGGCAGGAGGACGCCGAGGTGCGGCAGGTGGCCGAGGAGTTGGCCGCGCGCACGATGCCGCCGTGCTGCAGCGCCCGGTAGCGCTCGCCGAAGGCGAGGCCCTCGGCCTCCGGCGCGGGCGCGGCGGGAGCGGCGGCGGCGGGGCCACAGGGTGCCCACAGCGCGCAGAGCGCGAGGGCGCCCACTGTCGTACGGCGAAGCAGCTGACCCAGGGTTGGACGCATGACCGTCGGAGCCTTTCGGAACAGGTGGCGGCGGCAGGCAACGGGGACGAGTGCGATGCGTCCGCCCATGAGGGTGCTTCGGAGATTCGCACTCTAGTCATCAAACGGACAAATGCATCGATATTCCGCTAAGCGTGCCAAGTGTGTTGGAATCGTGAAGCCGGGTGCGCATGGCGCGCGGCCCGGGACACCGCCTGATCAGGCAGAACGCGCAAGAGAGTGAGGGGCGGCACCGGACGGCGTACTCCCGGTTGCGAGGAGTGGTGGGCGCTCCCACGGTGAGTTCAAGATCCGCAACCCTCGTGAAAGGAACCTCCATGCGCGCTCTGCCGGCACGGCGTATCGCACTCGGCGCACTGTGCGCCGCCCTTCTGGCCGGAACCACCGGCCCTGCCGCCATGGCAGCCGACCCGGCCCCCCAAAGCGACCGCGCGGTGTCGTCCGCCGTGCTGCTCACACACATCAGGCACGTCGACGCGCACGGCAGCGAACTCGCCCCGGTCGTCGACCTGGTGAACGCCGTGCTCGAAGCGCCCGGCGGTCAACTGCCCCGGGACCGGGCCATGAAGTTGGGCGACGCCGCGCGGGCCGCCGTGGCCAGGGCGGCGGACGACGACCCGTCGACCACGGTCACGACGACGACGTCCTCGTCTTTGCTCTTGTCGTCGTCATCGTCGTCGTCGTCATCGTTGTCGTCCTCGTCCTCGTCCGCGGCGACGGGTGTGCTCCTGCCGCAGGCGACCGAGACCACCGCCGACCCCTCGAGCGACGCGGTCGACGCCGTGCGGGAGGCCCTCGACGACCTCCTGGAGTCGCTCCTGCCGAAGGACGACACGACGACCGCCACCGAGCCGACAACCGAGACGGCCGACGAGTCCACGACCGAAACCACCGACGAGTCCACCGCTGAAACCTCGGACGAGTCCACGGACACATCCACCGACGCATCCACCGACGCGGCGAAGACGCCGGCCGATGACCTGGCGGCTCGGATCGACGCCCTCGTCGAGGCGCTGACCGACGCCGACCCCGAGGTGACCACCCTGCCCGCACCCGCCGCTGCGACGCCGTCGGAGTCCACCACGCCGGCCACGCTCCCCGCGCTCAACTCACTTCTTCTGCCGACTTCGTAAACCCCGTACGAAGCGGCATTCACCCCATCAGTCGTCCATAGATTTCATATGAGGACTTGGCAATCTTCGGCTTCCCGGTTTCCGGCCGGGCCGGGGATCGTTGAGCACGGCGACAGAATTCCCCTCCGGCGCCCCGCGTTGCCGAAGAAAGGAACACGATGAAGTCCCTGAAGGCTGCCGCCGTCCTTGCCGGGTCCCTGTTCGCCGCCGGTGTCGCCTCCCCCGCGTACGCAGCGGACTCCACGGACCTGGCGTCCACCGGCCTCGACACCGGCCTGCGCACCGCGGTCCCCTTCGAGCTCATGCCGCTGCACGAGTCGGACTCGCTCGTCGCGTCCGACGAGGACTCGGTGCTCGGCACCGCGAAGGAAGCGGCCGCCGTCGTGAATGAGGCCAAGCCGGTGCGCGGCGATGTGGGGCTGCACGCCTGAAACAACGCCCAGCGCATCAGGCCCCCGGTTTCCGCCGGGGGCCTGATTGCGTGCTGCTGCCGCTACGGCTGTTTCCGGACGGTGTCGCCCGAGTACGGCAAGAGCCCCGGCGCGCGAGGCAGCCGGGGCTCCAAAGGCGGGCGCTACGACGGACGTGCGCAGCCGTAAGTCCGGGTGATACGTCAGTGGTTCACGCAGACATTGCCGGCGGAGGTGTTGAGGAAGCCGATTACGTCCACGGTGTTCCCGCACACATTGATGGGCGCGTGGATCGGAATCTGGATCACGTTGCCGGACACGAAGCCCGGTGAGCGGACCGCCGCACCTTTGGCGCCGGAGTCGGCCGTGGCCATTCCGGCGCCGCTGAGCACCACGGCACCCGTGCCGAGAGCCACGGTGGCCGCCTTCGCGATGCGAGACATCACGTTCTCCTTACTGGTCTGGTAAGCGCGGCAGCATGACGAGCGGCCGCACTCCCCGATCAACGCGGGGGCAGTGTGCCGGGTCACGGCTAATGTCCCCAAGATCACTACTTCATCCAACTTTGGGGCGAGTGGTGACCTCGACCCGCCGTCTCTGTCGACCGTTTGAGGTGGTCGCACAGGGCTCTGACCTGCATCTTCCCAAGAAACTTACGCATATGGGCGTTTCAGCTACCCAAAGCCGCAAAGGTCACTTACCTTAACAACTGTCAGTGACCGGCCCATAGCGGGCTGTGTCCACTCGAGAACGGAGAGGTAATGCGTAAGTTCCAGAAGGCCGCCGTCGTCGCGGCCATGCTCGGCAGCGTCAGCTTCCTCGGTGCCGGCGTCAGCTACGCCGGTGACCACCCGAGCTTCGAGCTCAACAACGAGCAGACGACGACCTGTGTGCTGGACCAGTCCGTTCAGTCGCTGGTGGCCATCGACGACGTCAACGCCGGTGTTGGCGCGCTCCTCGGCCTGGGCAACGCGTCCAACAGCGAGACCAACGCCATCGCCTGCTCCTCGAACGTCGGCTGAGCAGTCGCTGTCAGGTGAGCCTGGCGGGCTCCGGATTCCGCGCCTTCGTGGCGCGGGTCCGGGCCCGCCCGGCCCCCTCGACCATTTCACGATCGTCAAGGGAAAAGGTTGATGTTCCACTCGAAGAAGATCGCGGTGGCGGGCCTCCTGGGGAGTCTCGCTCTGATCGTTGCCGGTGCCGCCCAGGCCGCCGGCGTCGGGAGCTCCGGCAACTGCACCAAGGACGACAAGGGCCAGCTTCGCTGCGTCCATGTCAGCGAGTACCGCGTCACCGAGCAGGACGGCAAGGTCCGCGTCGACAACAAGACGTCGCAGACCTGTTCCGGCGAGGGTGAAGTCACCTGCAGCAGCACCCTCTCTCAGGGCGAGGAAGTCTGACTGCGCGGCGATGCGCATGCGCGCATCGCTCGATCGTCGAATTGCCGGGCAGATTATGTGAAATGGCGACAGCAGTGTGACGTTTGTTTTTCTGTCATGTGAATACCGTTCGGCGTTTCGCTATCAATTGTCGCAAAGGTCGCCCTATATTTGGCGACTGTTACCGACCGGCCCGACCGGGGTCGCGTCAATTCCAGAATGGAGCAGTAATGCGCAAGTACCAGAAGGCTGCCGTTGTCATGGCGATGCTCGGCAGCGTCAGCTTCCTCGGCGCCGGCGTCGGCCACGCCGGTGACAAGCCGGAGGTGGAGATCAACAACGACCAGGCGACGACCTGTGTGCACGACCAGTCCGTTCAGTCGCTGGTCGCCGTCGACGACGTCAACCTCGCGGTCGGCATCCTGGGCGTCGGCAACGCCGAGAACGAGGAGACGAACGCCATCGAGTGCTCCAGCAACCTCGCCCTCGGCGGCAAGTGACCCCCCTCGGGTGATGGGGCAGGCCCTGGTGTCCGGTCGCATGCGATCCGGGCTCCGGGCCTGCCCCGCCTCGTTGGCCGTCCCGGCATCCCGTAACGGCCCCGCCACGCGGTCGCGGCGGGGCCGAGCGTTGAGGAAAAGGGTAGATGTTCAAGTCGATCAAGATCACGATGATGGCAGGAGTTCTGGGGAGCTCCGTCCTGATCGGCCTCGGCGCCGTTCAGGCAGCCGCTGTCGAGAGTTCCGGCAAGTGCACCGACGACGGCAAGGGTCATATGCGCTGTGAGGACGTGCGCAAGGAGCGGATCACCAGCGACGAGCACGGGACGATTCAACTCGTCAACGACATGACGCAGGTCGACGGCGAGGAGTCCTGACACTGCCGCGGTCATGTGGAAGGGCCGGAACCCGGGAGCGGGTTCCGGTGCTCCTGATCGAGAACGATCCGGGCGGATCGCCGATCGTGCCCGACCTGCTCGACCAGTCCGGCAAGCCGATTCGCATCCGCACCGCC
>NZ_JBFAWL010000023.1:0-98788 GCF_040680275.1 Streptomyces sp. NPDC052079 | reverse complement strand
AAACGCCCGGTTACATTCCGAACCCGGAAGCTAAGCCTTACAGCGCCGATGGTACTGCAGGGGGGACCCTGTGGGAGAGTAGGACGCCGCCGAACTCCTTTTAGAGCTCCGGCTCTTGGGCGTACAGCCCGAGAGCCGGAGCTTTTTTGCGTTGAGGTAAGGTCAGGGGCATCGTCGACACATTTCCCACAGGAGGATCCCGGGTGGAGGTCCAGGAGACGCGGGTCCAGACAGACCGCGTCCTCACCATCCCGAACATGCTCAGCATGGCGCGGCTCATTGGCGTACCCCTGTTCCTGTGGCTGATCCTCAGGCCGGAGTTCGGCGGTCCGAAAAGCGACGGCTGGGCGCTCCTGGTCCTGGCCCTCAGCGGCGTCAGCGACTACCTGGACGGCAAGCTGGCGCGACGGTGGAACCAGGTCAGCAGCCTGGGCCGGCTGCTCGACCCTGCCGCCGACCGGCTCTACATTCTTTCCACTCTGGTGGGTCTCACCTGGCGCGAGATTCTCCCGCTCTGGCTCACGGCCGTGCTCCTCGCCCGTGAGCTGGTTCTTCTCGTCATGGTGGGCATCCTCAGGCGGCACGGCTATCCGCCGCCCCAGGTGAACTTCCTGGGGAAGGCCGCCACGTTCAACCTCATGTATGCCTTCCCACTGCTCCTGCTCAGTGACGGAAGTGGCTGGATCTCGTCACTCGCTGCTATTTTCGGCTGGGCGTTCGCCGGATGGGGTACAACCCTGTATTGGTGGGCAGGAGTGCTCTACGTGGTCCAAGTCCGCCGCCTGATCCGTGCGGACGCCATGGCTGATTGACCTCGCTGACTGGTTCGCGCATTGTGGCGCGATGCCCGCAGTGGAACTGTGCGGGAGAACCCTGGCGGGTGAAGTCGGTCAGACCGTCGTCTCTTCGAGGAGGACGCTTCCGACATGAAGGCCGTCGTGATGGCCGGAGGCGAAGGCACCCGCCTTCGCCCCATGACCTCTAGCATGCCCAAGCCGCTCCTGCCGGTGGTCAACCGGCCGATCATGGAGCACGTTCTGAGGCTGCTCAAAAGGCATGGGCTCAACGAAACCGTTGTGACTGTCCAGTTCCTTGCGTCACTCGTCAAGAACTACTTCGGTGACGGCGAAGAGCTCGGAATGGAGCTCACCTACGCCAATGAGGAGACGCCGCTCGGTACCGCCGGGAGCGTCAAGAATGCCGAGGAGGCGCTCAAGGACGACGCTTTTCTCGTCATCTCCGGCGATGCCCTCACCGACTTCGACCTCACCGAGCTGATCAATTTCCACAAGGAAAAGGGCGCCCTCGTCACGGTCTGTCTGACCCGCGTGCCCAACCCGCTGGAATTCGGCATCACGATCGTGGACGAGGGAGGCAAGGTCGAGCGCTTCCTCGAGAAGCCGACCTGGGGACAGGTCTTCTCCGACACCGTGAACACCGGCATCTACGTCATGGAGCCGGAGGTCTTCGACTACGTCGAGCCCGATGTGTCCGTCGACTGGTCCGGTGACGTCTTCCCGCAGCTGATGAAGGAAGGCAAGCCGATCTACGGCTATATCGCCGAGGGGTACTGGGAGGACGTCGGCACCCACGAGAGCTATGTGAAGGCCCAGGCGGACGTCCTGGAGGGCAAGGTCGACGTCGACATCGACGGCTTCGAGATCTCCCCGGGCGTCTGGGTCGCCGAGGGCGCCGAGGTCCACCCCGACGCCGACCTGCGCGGGCCGCTGTACATCGGCGACTACGCCAAGGTCGAGGCCGGCGCGGAGATCCGCGAGCACACGGTCGTCGGGTCCAACGTCGTCGTCAAGAGCGGCGCCTTCCTGCACAAGTCCGTCGTCCACGACAACGTGTACGTCGGGCCGCACAGCAATCTGCGCGGCTGTGTCGTCGGCAAGAACACTGACATCATGCGGGCCGCGCGGATCGAGGACGGCGCCGTCATCGGGGACGAGTGCCTGATCGGTGAAGAATCGATCGTCCAGGGCAATGTGCGGGTGTACCCGTTCAAGACGATCGAGGCCGGTGCCTTCGTCAACACCTCGGTGATCTGGGAGTCCAGGGGCCAGGCGCACCTCTTCGGCGCCCGGGGAGTCTCCGGGATCCTGAACGTCGAGATCACCCCCGAACTCGCGGTGCGGCTGGCCGGCGCCTATGCGACGACCCTGAAGAAGGGCTCGACCGTCACCACGGCCCGCGACCACTCCCGAGGCGCCCGCGCCCTGAAGCGGGCGGTCATCTCCGCTCTGCAGGCCAGCGCCATCGACGTACGGGACCTGGAGAACGTGCCCCTACCCGTGGCGCGCCAGCAGACCGCGCGGGGCAGCGCGGGCGGCATCATGATCCGCACCACCCCCGGAGTGCCCGACTCCGTCGACATCATGTTCTTCGACGGGCAGGGCGCCGACCTGTCGATGGGCAGCCAGCGCAAGCTGGACCGGGTGTTCGCACGGCAGGAGTACCGGCGTGCCTTCCCGGGGGAGATCGGGGATCTGCACTTCCCGGCGAGCGTCTTCGACTCGTACACGGGGTCCCTGCTGCGCAACGTCGACATCACCGGCATCGCGGAGTCCGAACTCAAGGTGGTCGTGGACGCGTCCAACGGAAGCGCGGGCCTGGTGCTGCCGAGCCTCCTCGGCAAGCTGGGTGTCGACTCGCTGACCATCAATCCCGGCCTGGACGAGTCCAGGCCCACCGAGACGGCCGACATGCGGCGCTCCGGGCTGGTCCGGCTCGGGGAGATCGTGGCGTCCTCCGGAGCCGCGTTCGGCGTGCGGTTCGACCCCGTGGGCGAGCGGCTGTCGCTGGTAGACGAGAAGGGGCGGATCGTCGAGGACGACCGGGCGCTGCTCGTGATGCTCGACCTCATCGCCTCCGAGCGGCGCAGTGGCCGGGTCGCGCTGCCGGTGACCACCACGAGGATCGCCGAGCAGGTGGCGGCGTATCACGGCACGCAGGTCGAGTGGACGACCACCTCGCCCGACGACCTCACGCGCGTGGGCGGCGAGGAAGGCACGATCTTCGGCGGTGACGGCAAGGGCGGCTTCATCGTCCCCGAGTTCAGCAGTGTCTACGACGGCACGGCGGCCTTCGTACGCCTCATCGGCTTGGTGGCGCGCACCCAGCTCACGCTCAGCCAGATCGACGCGCGCATTCCCCGGGCGCATGTGCTCAAGCGGGACCTGGCAACCCCCTGGGCCGTCAAGGGCCTGGTGATGCGACGGGTCGTCGAGGCGGCCGGGGACCGCTTCGTGGACACCACCGACGGCGTGCGTGTGGTGGAGGCCGACGGCCGCTGGGTGATGGTGCTGCCCGACCCCGCGGAGGCCGTCACCCATTTGTGGGCCGAGGGCCCCGACGACGCCTCGGCGCAGGCGCTGCTCGACGAATGGTCGGCCGTCGTGGACAGCGCCGGACGGTAGAACGAGCGGTACGTGTGCGTGCCGGACAAGTGTCCCCAAGGGGGCCTGTCCGGCACGCCGCTAGGGCCGTTCGGAGGTAGTGGCCGTGGCGTGCGACGATGTGCGGCATGCCGCAGCAACCCCCCGTTCGGAGCACACCCGCGCGGCCCGCGCGCCCGGACGCCTCCATGTCGTTGATCACCAACGTCATGGACCACAGCCTCGACGACGGCTACGCCGAGGCCGCCGCGCGGAGGAAGGCCGACGGGGAGGACGGTCTGCCGAAGACCCTCAGGGCGAAGCTCGGCCTCGCCGTCGGTCTGGTGCTGGCGGCGCTGATCGTGACCGTCGGTGCCGCGCAGGCCCGGGTGGAGGCTCCCGTCGTCGCCAAGGAGCGCGAGGAGTTGATCGACCGGATCGACGAGGAGACCGAGGCCGCGGACCGGCTCGAGGACAGTGTCGACGAACTCCGCGCGGACGTGAGCGCCCGGCAGCGCGAGGCGCTCCGGGACAGCGGCGGAAACGACCGGTCGGCACTGGTGGGCATGCTGTCGGGCGCCACCGCGGTGCACGGGCCCGGGCTGCGGCTCGTGGTGAACGACGCCGAGGACGCGAGCGCGGGCGGTGACGGCGACGCCCGGTCGACCTCGGGGTTCTCCGACACCGGGCGGGTCCGCGACCGTGATATGCAGCGGGTGGTCAACGGACTGTGGGAGTCCGGCGCCGAGGCCGTGTCGATCAACGGGCAGCGGCTGACCGCCCTGTCGGCGATCAGGGCCGCGGGAGACGCGATACTGGTGGACAACAGGCCGCTGGTGCCGCCGTACACGGTGCTCGCGGTGGGGGACGGCGGGCGGCTCAGCGAGCGCTTCCAGAACAGCGCCGACGGGCTGTACCTGCACGCCCTGCAGGAGAACTACGGCATCAGGACCGCGATCTCCGTGGAGGACGACGTCCGGCTGCCCGCCGCACCGAGTGTGATCGTACGTACCGCACAGCCGATAACCGAGAAGGGCACATCGTGATCGCCGTACTGGGCCTCGTCGTGGGAGTGGTGGCCGGACTGTTGGTCCGGCCCGAGGTTCCGGCGGTCGTCGAGCCTTACTTGCCGATCGCCGTCGTCGCGGCGCTCGACGCCGTGTTCGGAGGGCTGCGGGCCATGCTCGACGGAATCTTCGACGACAAGGTCTTCGTCGTGTCGTTCCTGTCGAACGTGGTCGTCGCCGCGCTGATCGTGTTCCTCGGCGACAAGCTCGGCGTGGGGGCCCAGCTGTCCACGGGCGTGGTGGTCGTCCTCGGCATCCGCATCTTCTCCAACGCCGCGGCGATCCGCCGGCACGTGTTCCGGGCGTGAGGCCGATGAGTGAGCACGAGCACGACGAATCCACGCGCCCGGCGGTCTCCCGGCCCAGGACCGCTCCCGAGGAGCCGTCCCCGGCCGGCCTGCGCAGGGAACTGCCCGCGGAGGTACCCGCGGCCGAGCCCGCGCCCGCCGCAACGCCCTCCGGGGAGGACGCGGTGCGGGAGCCCGCCGGGCCGGAGGAGACCGGACGGCAGCGGCTGGTGAAGGGGCTGTGGCCGCCGCGAATCACCCGGGCCCAACTCATCGTCGCCCTGCTGCTGTTCGGTCTGGGCTTCGGACTGGCCGTCCAGGTGGCCTCCAACAGTGACGGTGACAGCGCGCTGCGCGGGGCACGTCAGGAAGATCTCGTGCGCATCCTCGATGAACTCGACGACCGCACAGAGCGTCTTGAGGACGAGAAGCAGGGTCTCGAGAAGCAGCGCGACGAGCTGGAGAACAGCTCCGACCAGGCGGAGGAGGCCCGCAAGCAGACGATCGAGAAGGAACGGCAACTCGGCGTCCTCGCGGGCACCGTGGCCGCGCAGGGGCCGGGGATCACGATGAATATCGAGGACCCGAAGGGCACGGTCGAGGCGGACATGCTGCTCGACGCCGTTCAGGAGCTGCGCGCGGCGGGCGCCGAGGCGATCCAGGTGAACGGTGTGCGGGTGGTGGCGAGCACCTATCTGACGGATTCGGGCAGCGGGATCGCCGTGGACGGGAACAAGATCACCGCCCCCTATCGTTTCAAGGTCATCGGCAAGCCGCAGGACCTCGAGCCGGCGCTCAACATCCCCGGAGGCGTGGTGCAGACTCTCGAGAAGGAACAGGCCACCGTTTCCGTGGAGCGGTCCAGCAAGATCGTTGTGGATGCCTTGCGGGCGGTGAAGCGGCCTGACTACGCTCGGTCGTCCTCCCAGTGAACCGGGGGTGCGTAGCGGGCGTCCGGCCAGGGCATGAGGTTGCGGGGGGTCGGCGCACCGAATGGGTGGTGCGTGGTGGAAACTGTCTGGCGGAGGCGGACGTTGTGAAGATGTCCGGGTCGGCCAATGTGTTCAGTCAGGGTTCGTCCTGCCCCACGGGCGGGTCTGTTTCGGTCAAGGGGAATCGCCCGTGAAGTTGTTTGCGAAGTTGTTCGGCAAGAGCGCGCGGCGAGAGGACAGCGACAACGCGACCGCTCGTCATCGCGCACAGCCTGATGCGGAAGGTCAGCGTCCGCTGTTTCGGGACCAGCTGGGTCAGGGCGCGCCGTCCGTTGACCCCGCACAGTCGGGCGGCATAGGTTTTGGACAGCCGTCGACCCCAGGTGCGGGCGGAGGGTTCTCCGAGCCGTACGCGTCCCAAGCCCCCGGTGGGCAGCCGCCGCAGGAGGATCCGTCCATGTCGGCCCTGGTGTGTACGAGGTGCGGTAACCGCAACGCGGAGAACAGCCGCTTCTGCTCCAACTGCGGCGCGCCGCTGAAGCCCGGAGTGGCCCCGGAGCGCCCCTCGGAGACGACGTCCACGATCTCCATCTCCGGTATCGAGGCATACGACGCCGAGGCCACCGGCCAGACGCAGATGCCGACGCTCTCTCCCGAGGCGCAGGCGGCCGTCGACGCGCTGCCGATGGGTTCGGCGCTCCTGGTCGTGCGCCGCGGGCCGAACTCGGGCAGCCGCTTCCTGCTGGACGGCGACCTGACCACGGCCGGGCGTCACCCGCAGAGCGACATCTTCCTGGACGACGTGACGGTCTCCCGGCGGCACGTGGAGTTCCGCCGGGGCCCGGACGGCTCGTTCACGGTCGCCGACGTCGGCAGCCTGAACGGCACGTACGTCAACCGCGAGCGGATCGACCAGGTCGCCCTGTCCAACGGTGACGAGGTGCAGATCGGCAAGTACCGGCTGGTCTTCTACGCGAGCCAGCGAGGCTGATGACCTCCCCGGATGCCATCCGGGGGACTCCAGGGAAGGTCCATGCTTCAGACACCCAGCGGCGGTGCCGGCAACGGCGCCGCCGCCGCGGACACCGGACGGATGAGCATCGGCGCGGTGCTGGGCGTGCTGCGTGAGGAGTTCCCCGACGTCACCATCTCCAAGATCCGCTTCCTGGAGTCGGAAGGGCTGATCGAGCCGCAGCGGACCCCGTCGGGGTACCGAAAGTTCAGCGCCCGGGACGTCGAGCGCCTCGGCCATGTGCTGAGGATGCAACGGGACCACTATCTGCCGCTCAAGGTGATCCGGGAGCACCTGGCGGCCATGGAGCGCGGGGAGGCCGTCCGGCTGCCCGCGCTGAGCCGTACGGGTGACGGTGACGCCGATGCGGAGCCGGCCGGCGACGACGGGCCCACGGCGGCCCGCATCGGGCGCGGCCAGCTGCTCGCGGCCGTCGGCGTAGGAGAGCCCGAGCTCGCCGAGTGGGAGTCGTACGGGCTGCTCGCTCCGGTCGAGGAGGGGGTGTACGACGCCGAGGCGGTCACCGTCGCCGGTCTCATCACGGAGCTGGGGCGGTTCGGTATCGAGCCACGTCATCTCAGGGCGATGAAGGCCGCCGCCGACCGGGAGGCCGGCCTCGTCGACCAGGTGGTGGCCCCGCTGCGCCGCCACCGGAACCCGCAGACCCGGGCGCACGCCGAGGCCCGTACGAAGGAGCTGGCCGGGCTCGCGGTGAGGCTGCACGCGGCACTGGTGCAGTCCGCGCTCGGGGTGCGGCTGCCGTGAGCCACCGGCTCAGGGGGCCGGATCGGGCACGCGTTCCCTGCCCGACTACCCAAACGTCCCGAGCACGGCCTAGGGTTGCTGTGTGAACGAGCTCGATGTCGTAGGTGTCCGGGTCGAGATGCCCTCCAACCAACCGATCGTGCTGTTGCGTGAGGTGGGCGGCGACCGCTACCTCCCCATCTGGATCGGACCGGGGGAGGCGACGGCCATCGCCTTCGCCCAGCAGGGCATGGCACCCGCACGGCCACTGACCCACGACCTGTTCAAGGACGTGCTGGAAGCCGTCGGACAGGAGCTCACGGAAGTGCGCATCACCGACCTGCGCGAGGGCGTGTTCTACGCCGAGCTGGTCTTCGCCAGCGGGGTCGAGGTGAGTGCCCGTCCGTCCGACGCCATAGCGCTGGCCCTGCGCACGGGCACGCCGATCTACGGCAGTGACACGGTGCTCGACGACGCCGGGATCGCCATCCCGGACGAGCAGGAGGACGAGGTGGAGAAGTTCCGCGAGTTCCTCGACCAGATCTCGCCGGAGGACTTCGGAAGCAGCAACCAGTGAGCGAGCGCGATCGGCGCCGCGTCAGCCGCGTCAACCGGTCGCGAGGGCCCCGGCGGAAGGCATTCGGCTAGCCTTTCCCCGCGGTGGGGCACGGGAAACCACTCTTAGGGTGATTATCACTCGGCGTGCCGAGTGTGGCGATCGTTGACGCACCCTTGGTGACTGCCTACCGTCGAGGAGGCAGGTCGAGGACGGAGGTCGGCGTGAGAAGCAGCGGCGACGGTACGGCTGGGGGTGCTCCCGAACCCGGTTTCGGGGCGAGCGGGCCGTATCCTCCCCAGGGCTCGCGGCTCCGCGTGGGCGGGGCGTATCCGATGCAGAGCGGCCCGATCGATCACGTTCCGCAGTGGCCGACGGCTGTGCCGGACGGCGGAGGGGCGGCGGCCATGGTGTCCGAGGAGATCGGTTACCGGGGGCCCACGGCCTGCGCGGCAGCCGGCATCACCTATCGGCAGCTCGACTACTGGGCCCGTACGGGGCTGGTCGAGCCCAGCGTGCGACCGGCCCATGGTTCGGGGTCACAGCGGCTGTACAGCTTCCGCGACGTCGTCGTCCTGAAGATCGTCAAACGGTTCCTGGACACCGGTGTCTCGCTGCAGAACATCCGCACCGCCGTACAGCATCTGCGCGAGCGCGGCTTCAGCGACCTGGAGCGCATGACGCTGATGAGCGACGGTGCCACGGTCTACGAGTGCACCTCGCCCGACGAGGTGCACTCGCTGCTCCAGGGCGGCCAGGGCGTCTTCGGCATCGCCGTGGGCGTGGTGTGGCGGGACGTCGAGAGCGCCCTCTCGCAGCTGCACGGGGAGCGCATCGACACCGGCGAGACCCTGGTCGGCCACAACCCGATGGACGAGCTGGCGCGCCGGCGCAACAAGGCCGTCTGAGACCCCTGTGTTCTGAGACCCCTGGGTGAAGAGGGCATTGTCAGTGGCGTAGGGCAGCATCGGACATGTGAGATCCGCGCCCACGATCCTGCATCTCGACATGGACGCCTTCTTCGCCTCGGTGGAGCAGGCGTCGAAGCCGAGCCTGCGCGGGAAGGCCGTGATCGTGGGCGGGCTCGGGCCCCGGGGAGTGGTCGCCACGGCCTCGTACGAGGCCCGGGTCTTCGGTGTGCACTCGGCGATGCCCATGTCCCAGGCCCGGCGGCTGGCGCCGAACGCCGCGTATCTCGTGCCGCGGTTCGCCCTCTACCGGTCGATCAGCGAGCAGGTGATGCAGCTGCTGCGGGCCCTGTCGCCGCTGGTGGAGCCGCTCAGCCTGGACGAGGCGTTCGTGGACCTGGAGGCCGGTGGCACCGCCTGGGACGAGCGGTCGGCCCGCCTGGCCGGAGCCAAGCTGCGCGCGGACATACGGGAGGTCACGGGGCTCACCGGTTCGGTGGGTCTGGCGGCCTCCAAGATGCTGGCGAAGATCGCGTCGGAGCAGGCCAAGCCGGACGGGCTGGTGGTCATCGAGCCGGGGACGGAGCGGGCGCTGCTGGGGCCGCTGTCGGTCCGGACCCTGCCGGGCGTGGGCCCGGCCACGGGAGACCATCTGCGCCGGGCCGGGATCCACACGGTCGACGAGCTCGCCGAGGCGGGGGAGGACGAGCTCGTACGGCTGCTCGGCAAGGCCCATGGGCACGCGCTGTTCGCCATGGCGCTGGCCCGGGACGAGCGGCCCGTGGTGGCCGAGCGGGAGACCAAGTCGGTGTCGGTTGAGGACACCTACGACGTGGACATCCACGACCGGGGGCGGGTCGGGACGGAAGTGCAGCGGCTCGCCGACCGGTGTGTGCGCAGACTGCGGGGGGCGGGCCTGTCGGGCCGGACCATCGTGCTGAAGGTGCGGCGGTACGACTTCTCCACGCTCACCCGGTCCGAGACCCTGCGGGGGCCCACCGACGATCCGGCCGTCGTGCGGGAGGCGGCGGCACGGCTGCTGGACTCGGTCGACACCACGGGCGGGGTGCGTCTGCTGGGAGTGGGGGTCAGCGGACTGGCCGACTACACCCAGGAGGACCTGTTCGCGCAGGCCGCCGGCGGGGGCGAGGAGGATCCGGTCAGCGAGGACACCGAGGCCGCGCCCACCGCGGAGGGCCCGGCGCCCGCCGAGCGGCGCTGGCCCGCGGGACACGACGTCCACCATGCCGCGCATGGACACGGGTGGGTGCAGGGCAGCGGACTGGGCCGGGTCACGGTGCGCTTCGAGACCCCCGACTCGGGCCCGGGCCGGGTGAAGACCTTCCGCGTCGACGACCCGGCGCTGGAACCGGCCGAGCCGCTGCCCCTGGTGTCACGCGGACCGGAGGAGGGCGAGGGCGTGAAGGCGGGCGGAGGGGCCGGGCCGGAGAGCGGGTGAGCGGGGCGGGTCAGGCCTGAGGGTCCTTCCCCGCGAGGTCGCCGGCGTCGCGGTCCCGAAGGGGCGGAGGGGCGGCGACGTCCAGACCGTAGTGGTGGTAGAGCTGGAGCTCCTGCTCGGGGGAGAGGTGGCGGCCCACACCGAAGTCGGGAGCGTCCTTGATCAGGGCGCGTTCGAACGGCACGTGGAGGGCACCGTCGATCAGTTCGCTCGGTTCCAGCGGGACGAAGGCGTCCCTGCTGAACAGTCCGGTGCGTATCGCCGCCCATTCCGGTACGCCGGTGGCGTCGTCGAGGTACACCTCGTCGATCGTGCCGATCCGGGTTCCGTTGCGGTCGAACGCCTTGCGGCCGATCAGGTTGCGCGGATCGATGTCGGTCTGCACGGGCCCTCCACTGGTCGCAAACTCATCAGTAAGCACTACAAAAAGGCACAATCGGCAGTGCGGCCACTCGAAGGCCCCGTGCTGTGCCCGCTGGTACTCTGACAATCGGCCGCTGACCCCGTGCGGGAGAGTCCTCCAAGCACCATCGGAGGCGCCGAAGGAGCAAATCCTCCCCGGAATCTCTCAGGCACACGTACCGCACGGACGAGGTCACTCTGGAAAGCAGGGCGGGTGTCGACGGCTTCCGCTCTCACCGACGGTGAAAACCGGATTCCTGCGGGCGGTCCGGTGAAGCTCTCAGGTTGAGATGACAGAGGGGGAGGCCGTCCGGGCACCTGCGCCGTGGTGCCCCTCGAAGGTCGTCGGACCAGGAGGCCTCCTCAATGACCGCCCCTCGCACCCCGCTCTCCGAGCTCGAACAGGGAATCCCCTTCGAGCAGCGTCACATCGGCCCCGACCACGAGGCCCGGGCCAAGATGCTCGCCCAGGTCGGGTACGGCTCGCTGGACGAGCTGACGGCCGCCGCCGTGCCCGATGTCATCAAGAACGCCGACGCGCTGGACCTGCCGGGTGCGCGGAGCGAGGCCGAGGTGCTGGCCGAGCTGCGCGCGCTGGCCGACCGCAACGAGGTGCTCGGCTCCATGATCGGGCTCGGGTACTACGGCACCTTCACCCCGCCCGTCATCCTGCGCAACGTGATGGAGAACCCCGCCTGGTACACGGCCTACACGCCGTACCAGCCCGAGATCTCCCAGGGCCGGCTCGAGGCGCTGCTGAACTTCCAGACCGTGGTCGCCGAGCTCACCGGCCTGCCGACCTCCGGTGCCTCGCTGCTCGACGAGGGCACCGCCGCCGCCGAGGCCATGGCGCTGTCCCGGCGCATGGGCAAGAACAAGAAGGGCCTGTTCCTGGTCGACGCGGACGCCCTTCCGCAGACGATCGCCGTGATCGAGACCCGCGCCGAGCCGACCGGCGTCGAGGTCGTCGTCGCCGACCTGAGCGACGGCATCCCGGCCGAGCTCGCCGAGCGCGACATCAACGGCGTACTGATCCAGTACCCGGGCGCCTCCGGTGCCGTACGCGACATCAAGCCGGTGATCGACCGGGCGCACGAGCTGGGCGCGCTCGTCACGGTCGCCGCCGACCTGCTCGCCCTTACCCTGCTGAAGTCGCCCGGTGAGCTGGGCGCGGACATCGCCGTCGGCACCACCCAGCGCTTCGGCGTGCCGATGGGCTTCGGCGGACCGCACGCCGGCTACATGGCCGTACAGGAGAAGATGGCGCGCAGTCTGCCCGGGCGGCTCGTCGGCGTCTCCGTCGACGCGGACGGACACAACGCCTACCGTCTCGCCCTCCAGACCCGTGAGCAGCACATCCGCCGCGAGAAGGCCACCAGCAACATCTGCACCGCCCAGGTGCTGCTCGCCGTCATGGCCGGGATGTACGCCGTCTACCACGGACCCGAGGGGTTGCGGCTGATCGCCCGGCGCACCCACCGTTACGCCACCGTCCTCGCCGAGGGGCTGCGGGCCGGCGGAGCCGAGATCGTGCACGGCGCCTACTTCGACACACTGACCGTGCGCGTCCCCGGGCGGGCCGCCGAGGTCGTCGCCGCCGCCCGCGACAACGGCGTCAACCTGCGTCTCGTCGACGCCGACCTCGTCTCGATCGCCTGCGACGAGACGACCACCCGGGACCGGCTGGCCGCCGTATGGAGCGCCTTCGGCGTCGACGGTGACGTCGAGGCGCTGGACGCGGCCGCGCGGGACGCGTTGCCGGACGCCCTGCTGCGCAACGACGAGTACCTGACGCACCCCGTCTTCCACCAGCACCGCTCGGAGACCGCGATGCTGCGCTACCTGCGCCGGCTCGCCGACCGCGACTACGCGCTGGACCGCGGCATGATCCCGCTGGGTTCCTGCACCATGAAGCTCAACGCGACCACGGAGATGGAGCCGGTCACCTGGCCCGAGTTCGGGCAGCTGCACCCGTTCGCGCCCGCCGAGCAGGCGCAGGGCTACCTCACGCTCATCCGCGAGCTGGAGGAACGTCTCGCCGAGGTCACCGGCTACGACAAGGTCTCCCTCCAGCCCAACGCCGGCTCCCAGGGCGAGCTGGCCGGTCTGCTGGCGGTGCGTGGCTACCACCGGGCCAACGGCGACGAGCAGCGCACCGTCTGCCTCATCCCGTCCTCCGCGCACGGCACCAACGCCGCGAGCGCCGTGATGGCCGGCATGAAGGTCGTCGTCGTCAAGACGTCCGACGACGGCGAGATCGACGTCGCGGACCTGCGGGCCAAGATCGCGCAGCACCGCGACGAGCTCGCCGTGCTGATGATCACCTACCCCTCGACGCACGGTGTGTTCGAGGAGCACGTCGCCGACATCTGCGCCGAGGTCCACGAGGCCGGCGGCCAGGTGTACGTGGACGGCGCCAACCTCAACGCCCTGGTGGGTCTGGCCAAGCCCGGCCACTTCGGCGGCGACGTCTCCCACCTGAACCTGCACAAGACCTTCTGCATCCCGCACGGCGGCGGCGGCCCCGGCGTCGGCCCGGTCGGCGTGCGGGCGCACCTCGCCCCCCACCTGCCCAACCACCCGCTCCAGCCCGAGGCCGGGCCGGAGACGGGCGTGGGGCCCATCTCGGCGGCCCCGTGGGGCTCCGCGGGCATTCTGCCCATCTCCTGGGCGTACGTCCGGCTCATGGGCGGCGAGGGCCTGAAGCGGGCCACGCAGGTGGCCGTGCTCAGCGCCAACTACATCGCCAAGCGCCTCGAGCCGCACTACCCGGTGCTCTACACCGGCCCCGGCGGGCTGGTCGCCCACGAGTGCATCATCGACCTGCGCCCGCTGACCAAGGCGACCGGCATCACCGTGGACGACGTGGCCAAGCGTCTGATCGACTACGGCTTCCACGCGCCGACGATGTCGTTCCCGGTGGCCGGCACCCTGATGATCGAGCCGACCGAGTCCGAGGACCTGGCGGAACTCGACCGGTTCTGCGAGACGATGATCGCGATCCGCGCCGAGATCGAGAAGGTCGGCTCCGGCGAGTGGCCCGCGGACGACAACCCGCTCCGCAACGCCCCGCACACCGCCGCCGCGCTCGGCGGGGAGTGGGAGCACGCGTACGACCGCCAGGAGGCCGTCTTCCCGGCAGGGGTGAGCGCCGCCGACAAGTACTGGCCGCCGGTCCGTCGCATCGACCAGGCCTTCGGCGACCGCAACCTGGTCTGCTCCTGCCCGCCGCTGGACGCCTACGAGGACTGAAGTGCACCGAAGGGCCCCCGCGCCGACGCCGGAGCGGGGGCCCTTCGGCGTGTGCGCGGCTGCAGCCGTCGCGGGGACTGGCCCCCGTCAGGCCGGATACGCGTGTGTCTGGGTCGCCTTGACCGCCGCCCAGACCGGTGCGCCCGGATGCAGATCAAGTTCGGCCGCGGCGACCGTGGTGAGGTCGGCGGCCAGGGAGAGTTCCCCGGTGAGCTCCGCGCGGATCTGGTCGCCGTGGCTCTCCAGCCCGGCGACCGCGCAGTGCCAGAGGTTGCGGGCGCTGGACCCGGTGGGCCGTTCCCGGTGGAGCGTCACCGCGCCGGGCGGGAATGCCACGAACACCGGCCCGGAGAGGTCCTCGGTGGTGCTGACGGCCGGGCCCGCGTCGAGCCGCACCGTGTGGCCGTCCGCCTGCCCGCGGTACAGGTTGAGGCCGACCAGCTGGGCGATGTACTCGGTGCGCGGGTGACGGGCGATGTCGGACGGCGTGCCCTCCTGCACGATCCGGCCCTGCTCCACGACCACCAGACGGTCGGCCAGCACCATGGCGTCCAGCGGGTCGTGCGTGACCAGGACCGCGACGGCCTCGAAGGCAGCCAGATGACGGCGCAGCTGTGCGCGCACCTCCAGCCTGGTGCGGGCGTCCAGGGCGGCGAGCGGTTCGTCCAGGAGCAGCAGCCGGGGGTGGGTGGCCAGGGCGCGGGCGAGCCCCACGCGCTGGGCCTGGCCGCCGGAGAGATGCCGGGGCTTGGTACCGGCCTGCTCCGCCAGCCCCATCCGGTCCAGCCACCCGGCGGCACGGGCTCGTGCCTCCGCCTTGCCGGCGCCCCGGCAGCGCGGTCCGAAGGCCACGTTGTCCAGGGCGGTCAGATGCGGGAAGAGCAGGTAGTCCTGGAAGACGACACCCACCGGACGTGACTCCGGCGCCGTCCGGCGCAGGTCGATGCCGTCCAGCCGCAGGTGGCCCGCGGTGAGGGGAGCGAGGCCCGCCAGTGCGCGCAGGGCCGTGGTCTTGCCGGCGCCGTTCGGGCCCAGCAGGGCGACGACATCGCCGGGGGCGGCGGTCAGCGCGATGTCGAGGCGGAAGGAACCGCGGTCCACAACGAGCCGCGCGTCCAGCCCGCCGGCGGCGGGCACGGGTGCGGGGGTCTCGCGATTCTTCGGCATGGTGTCAGACGGCCCTCATCCAGCGGTCCCGCAGCCCGGCCAGTACGGCGATGGACACCGCCAGCAGGACCAGGCTGAGGGCGATCGCGGCGGCCGGGTCGTTCTGCAGGGCGAGGTAGACCGCCAGCGGCATGGTCTGGGTGCGGCCGGGGAAGTTCCCGGCGAAGGTGATCGTGGCGCCGAACTCGCCGAGGGCGCGGGCCCAGGCGAGGACCGCACCGGCCGCGATGCCGGGGGCGACCAGCGGCAGCGTGACCCGGCGGAAGGCGGTGAAGCGGGAGGCGCCCAGCGTCGCGGCCGCCTCCTCGTAGCGCGGGTCGGCGGCCCGCAGCGTGCCCTCGACGCTGATGACGAGGAAGGGCATCGCCACGAACGTCTCGGCGAGGACGACGCCCGTGGTGGTGAACGGAAGGGTGATGCCGAACCACGCGTTCAGCCACTGGCCGACGACGCCGTTGCGGCCCAGCGCCAGCAGCAGGGCGACGCCGCCCACCACCGGAGGCAGGACGAGCGGAAGCGTCACCAGCGCGCGGACCAGGCCCCGGCCGGGGAAGTCCGTACGGGCCAGCAGCCAGGCCAGCGGGACGCCGACGACCAGGCTCAGCGCGGTCGCCGTCGTGGCGCACAGCAGCGACAGCCGCAGAGCCTCCCACACCTCCGGGCTGGTCAGCTGCTCGGGGAGACTCCGCCAGGGAGCGCGCAGCAGCAGGGCGAGCAGGGGCACCAGGAGGAACGCCAGGCCGAGCAGGGCGGGCAGGAGGAGGGCGAGCGGGACGCCGTGGCCGGGGGCGCGGAGAGGGGGCTTCAAGAGAGTTTCGCGGGTGCTCATGGTGCGAGGAACCCGGCCGCGCCCAGCACCTTCCGGCCCTCCGGAGACGTCACCAGTGTCACGAACGCCTTCGCCGCCTCGGGGTTCGGCGCGTCGTCGAGCCGGGCGATGGGATAGTCGTTGACCGCCTCGGCGGACTCCGGGAATTCCACACCCTCCACCTTGTCACCGGCGGCCTGCACATCCGTGCGGTACACGACGGCGGCGTCGGCCTCCTTCAGCCGTAGCTTCGTCAGGGCGCTCTTGACGTCCTGTTCATAGGACGCGGGGGACAGTTCGACGCCGCCGGCCGTGAGCGCCCTCCGCGCGGCCGTCCCGCAGGGGACCGTCCTGTCGCACAGTACGACCTTCAGGCCGGGAGCGGTGAGGTCCCGGAGGGAGCCGATCCCGTGCGGGTTGCCCGGAGCGGTGGCGATCTCCAGCCGGTTGCGGACGAACGTGCTGGGGCTGTCCGCCGTGAGCCCCTGGTCCGTGACGAGCCGCATCGTCCTGGTACTGGCCGCCGCGAACACGTCGGCCGGAGCGCCGTTGGCGATGCCCGCGGCCAGGGCGTCGCTGCCGCCGAAGTTGAAGGTGACCCGGGTGCCGGGGTGTTCCTTTTCGAACCGCTCACCGAGCTCGGTGAAGCTCTCCTTCAGCGAGGCGGCCGCGAACACCGTGACCGTGCCGTTCAGGCCCTCACCGCCCGCCCCGGAGACGGAGTCCGAGCCGGACGCGGAGCAGGCGCCCAGCGCGAGGACGGCCCCGGCCCCGAGCACGCCGATCCGGCGGGACGGGCGTGTCCACTGAGCGGAACGGGTCATCTCGGAGCACTCCCTGGGCGGCTGGGGGAAGGGTCCTGCGGAACTTCTGCCGATACGCCGATCATTTTGACGCATGTGCCAGGCGGAAGGCCTCTATATCATCGCATGAGCGAGGCAAAGGTCTGAGGGGGCCTGCATGTGCGTTCCCACAGGCGCACTTCCTCACTCAAGTGCGGTCGATATGGACGTTTGTCGACTTCACCCGCGCGGTGGCCTCCACGCCGACTTCGAGCCCCAGTTCCTCCACGGCCTCACGGGTGAGCAGGGAGACGAGACGGTGCGGCCCGGCCTGGATCTCGACCTGGGCGGCGACATCGCCGAGCTTGATCGCTGTGACGATGCCGGGAAAGGCATTGCGGGCGGAGGTGTACGGGGTGTCCTCCTCGGCGCTGCCCGCCTTGGCGAGTTCGACGGAGAAGGCGGCCAAGTCCCGGCCGTCGATGAGGCGCCGTCCGCCGTCGTCGCGATGGGTGACGATACGACCCGCGTCGGCCCAGCGTCGGGCGGTGTCCGGGCTCACTCCGAGCAGCCTCGCTGCCTGGCCGATCGTGTAGGACTGCATGCCGCTCACCCTAGGCCGGGGGTGCGGCCCCCGGGCCCGGGTGGGCGGCCTGAACCGGTCAGCGCCGGTCGGCGGATGCCGCCGTACTCGACCGGACGACGAGCTCCGTACCCAGTTCCACACGGGACGAGTTCGGCTGTTCGCCATGGCTGGGGCGGGGCACCGTACGGGCGGCGAGTTCGCCTATGTCGGAGAGGGGCTGGCGGGCCTTGGTCAGGGGCGGGGCCGACCAGCGGACTTCCGGGAGGTCGTCGAAGCCGACCACGCTCATGTCCTCCGGGACTCTCAGCCCCGGCCGCGCAGCGCCTCGATGGCTCCCAGGGCCATCTGGTCGTCGGCCGGGCCGATCGTGGGCACGTCCGAGGCGGGGGAGCCTGCCGGGTCCACGACGCCCAGCGGGATCCCCAGGACCCGCAACTCCTCGCGCAGGGTGTTCATCGCGGAGGTGACCAGGAGGACGCCGTGGGACGCGTGCGCCGGCAGGTTGCGCGTCCACTCCCGGGCGTTGCCCGAACGCCCGCGGATCGCCGACACCACCGTGCCCGCCCCGGCGGCTTGGGCGGCCTCCTCGAAGCCACGGATGATCTCCACGGCCCAGGGGCTGCCGAGGTCGTCGAAGACCAGGTCGAGCAGGACCGCGCGCGAGGCGGAGGAACTCGGGGCGCTTGCGGTAGCCCTGGCGGCGCAGCAGGTCCTCGACCCGGGCGCGGGTCTGCGGGGAGACGTCGGAGCGGCCGTTGACGACACGGAGACGGTCGGTACCGAGACGCCGGCCTGCCGGGCGATCTCCGTGATCGTGACTCTGCCCTCGGCATCGGCCTCATGTGCTGCCGGGAGGGAGGATGATCGTCGGGAGCGGGCGCTGATCACCCCGGCCCGGGTGGAGGGCTACGCTGAGTGATGGGCCCCGGACGTGCGTCGGGGCCGGTTCGCAGGAGGTCCTGCGTTCCGGCCCCTCTTCTTCCCGGGCGGTCCCGTTGTGCCCGGTCGTGCTCAGGCGGTGGTGAGGCTGGCGCCCCGGGGGCGCTGCGGGGCGATGATCCTGCCGTCGGGCAGGAGCTCACCGGTGTCCTCGAAGAGCACGACACCGTTGCACAGCAGGCTCCAGCCCTGCTCCGGGTGGTGCGCCACGAGACGGGCGGATTCCCGGTCGGCGGAGTCGGCTGAGGGGCACGGTGGCTGGTGCTGGCACATGGGTGGGATCTCTCGCTCGGTGGTGACCTGTGAGTCGGCTGTTGTTTCAGTTCCGCGGCGTGAAGCTTCGTTCATGACCGCCCCCCGTTGTGATAAGTCGGTCGGAAAACAGTGTTGCCCCATGGACGACGATCCGCAGGGATTTCGCAGCACCGCTCCTCACAGGTTGATGACGCATCACTCGCGCGGACGGTTCATCTCAACTGCACTGTCACTTCGGGTGGTTCGACGTGGCCGGATAGGGCTAGTCCCTGCCGTGCGGCCCGGCGTCCGGCATGGGTGTACCCCGCGGTCCGGCGTCCCGGACGGCGGGGTACACGGTCGTAAAACGTCAGGCCGGTGAGCCGAGCAGCCGGGTGGGGGTCGCCCGGTGCGTCAGTACCGGAAGGAGTTCGGTGACCTGGTGCGGACGGTGGGCCGCGATGCCGGGCGGTGCCGGCGCGAGCGGGACGAGCAGATCGGTGGGGGCGGGATCGCCGCCCGCGCCGTCCGCGGTCGGATCGCCGTGCAGCCATAGCGTCAGCATGTAGAGGCGGGGCACCGACAGCAGCCGCGGCTGGTAGGGCTGGGGCAGGGCCTCGGCCTGGCGCAGCGCCAGCTCGGTGGACGTGATGTACGGACCTTCGAAGAAGCGGGAGAAGGTCCATCCGTCGGCGGTGAGCACGGTGTCCGCGGCGGCCACCGCGCGGTCGCCGGTGCGGATCAGGAAACGCCACCCGGCCAGCCGTGTCGTGGTCCCGCCGTCGGCGGTGACCCGGTCCAGGACGTGCACGGGAAGGGGGAGCTCGGGGGAGGCGGGTCCATGGGCACCGAGCAGCGAGGGAGTTCGCGCCTCGCTGACCGCGGTCGGTGAGGAGAGCGCGGTCAGGACGGAACGCAGTGCGGGCGCGGGAGCCGGGGGGACATGCAGGGGCATGGTGGGTCGCCTCTCATTCGAAGGCACAGTGGCGCGAGGGCGGGGCGTGGGCGGGGCGGACGGCGCTGTCAGCTCGCGAAGGTCAGAGAGGCAGGGGCCGGGGTCCGAACGCGGGAGACGGGGCGGAGGACTGCCGCACGCCTTCTCCCGGCTGGATCGCTCGACCGTGGGCGCCAACCTTCTGCCTTGTGGGCGAAGTTTATACGACACGTGTTCAGACTGTGTTTCGGCTAACCGTTTTCGGTCGGGCGCGCAAGGGTACTTCTGGCCGGTGAAACGCGAAAATCATCCCGATTCCAGGCCGGGTGTAAGCCGATGACCTCGAATAACGGCCCCCGAGCGGTCGGCCCATTCTCGTCGGCGTTTTTCACGAGCTGGTAACGCGCCGCGCTACGGCGTTCCGGGCTCTGGGCCATGCCTCGTGAATGTGCCACAGGTCACCTTCGACAGACTAGCGGCCGATGGGTCCGTCCGGGACGTTATCGATCGCATCCGCGGGGCATCCTCCCTTGTGGACCGGGACCCCGGCGGCCGTTCTTCGGTCCGCCCATCCGAGGAGGGACGCTTCGATGGGGGAGAAGGTCGTGGCAGGTCAGTTCGACCTGTCCGATCGCCAGCGCTACCGCGAGAAGCTCCGCAGGTGCCTGACGGGCCTGGAGCGACTGCTGGCGGAGAAGCGGTTCGACCGCCCCAAGAACCTCATGGGGCTGGAGATCGAATTGAATCTCACGGGCGCCGACGGCATGCCGAGAATGTTGAATGCGCAAGTCCTCGAACGGATCGCCAGCCGGGACTTCCAGACAGAACTCGCCATGTTCAATCTGGAGGTGAACATCGCTCCGCACCCTTTGAGCGGGCGGGTATTCGACCGGCTCGACGAGGAACTGCGGACCTCGCTCGCATATGCCGACCGAAAGGCCGGTGAGCTCGATGCGGGCATCGTGATGATCGGCATCCTGCCGACGCTGGACCGGGACGACCTGGTCTCCTCGAACCTTTCCGACGTGGACCGTTACGCATTGCTCAACGATCAGATCGTGGCCGCGCGCGGTGAGGACTTCACCCTCGACATCCACGGTGTGGAGCGGCTCAGCTGCACCTCGAAGTCCATCGCCCCGGAGGCCGCCTGCACCTCGGTGCAGTTGCACCTCCAGGTCACGCCGGAGCGCTTCGCGAGCGTGTGGAACGCGGCCCAGGCCGTGGCCGCCGCGCAGATCGCCGTCGGCGCCAACTCGCCCTTCCTGTTCGGCCGGGAACTGTGGCGCGAGTCCCGGCCCCCGCTGTTCCAGCAGTCCACCGACACCCGCCCGCCCGAACTGCAGACCCAGGGTGTGCGGCCGCGCACCTGGTTCGGGGAGCGGTGGGTGAACTCGGCGTTCGACCTCTTCGAGGAGAATCTTCGCTACTACCCGGCTTTGCTGCCCATCTGCGACGACGAGGACCCGCTCGAGGTGCTGGACCGGGGCGGCATCCCCTCGCTCGCCGAACTCGTCCTGCACAACGGCACCGTCTACCGCTGGAACCGCCCCGTCTACGGCATCGCCGACGGCCTGCCCCACCTGCGCGTGGAGAACCGTGTGCTGCCCGCCGGGCCCACCATCACGGATGTCATCGCAAACGCGGCCTTCTACTACGGAGTGGTCCGCGCCCTCGCCGAGGAGAGCCGGCCGGTGTGGACCCGGCTCCCCTTCGAGGCCGCCGCCGCCAACTTCGACGCCGCCTGCAAGCACGGCATCGACGCCCGCCTCACCTGGCCCCGGCGCGGTCGCCTGGGCGGTCTGGGCGAGGTGGACGCGGTCACCCTCGTACGGGACGAACTGCTGCCGCTCGCCGAGGCCGGGCTGGACGCGTGGGGGATCGAACCCGCCGACCGCGACCTGTATCTCGGGGTGATCGAGGAGCGGTGCCGGCGGCGGGTCAACGGGGCCACCTGGCAGGCCGCGACCTTCCACCGCGCCCTGGACACCGGCCTCGGCCGGGAGGCCGCCCTGGCCGCCACCACCCGCCGCTACCGCGAGCTGACGCAACAGGGGGATCCCGTGCACACCTGGCCCGTGGGCCTGCCGGAACCGGTGCCCACCGCCTGACCCACGGTGCGGCCCCCGGGCCGTGCACACAGCCGCTGCCCTCATACTGATCTGACCGATCGGCGATGTGGAGGCAGGTGTGCAGGCGGAGGCGGGCCAGGGGGCCGATTCCCTTCCCGAGCGGAGACTGTCACGCACGACGCTCCGCAACGAGACGCTGCTGGTGCTCGCGCTGTCGCTCGGCGCGAGCGCAGTGTCCGCGCTGATCAGCTTTGTCGGCTCGGTCACCGAACCGGGCGGACTGAAGGACCAGGCGGCCACCCTCAACGCCTCGGCCGCGCCGGGCCGCCCCTGGCTGGACCTGGCCTGGCAGCTCTTCCAGATCGCCACGGCGCTCGTGCCGGTCGCGTTGGTCGCGCACTTCCTGCAGCGTGAGGGCGCGGGTCTGCGTGTCCTCGGCTTCGACCGCACCCGCCCCTGGTTCGACCTCGGGCGCGGAGCGGCGGTGGCGGCGGTCATCGGCAGCAGCGGCATCGCCTTCTACCTGGCCGCGCGGGGACTCGGCTTCAACCTCACCGTGGTGCCGGAGGCGCTGCCCGAGGTGTGGTGGAAGTATCCCGTGCTGATCCTCTCGGCGCTGCAGAACTCCATCGTCGAAGAGGTCATCGTCGTCGGCTATCTGTTGCGCCGGCTCAACCAGCTGGGGTGGACACCGGGCGCCGCGATGGCCGGCAGTGCGGTGCTGCGCGGTTCGTACCACCTCTACCAGGGCATCGGCGGCTTCATCGGGAACATGGTCATGGGGGTGGTGTTCGTGTACCTCTACCGGCGGTGGGGCCGCGTCGGACCGCTGGTGGTCGCGCACACACTGCTCGACATCGGCGCGTTCGTGGGCTACGCGCTGCTGGCCGGCAAGGTGGACTGGCTGCCGACGGCGTGAACCGGCGGCGAAGGGGCGTACGGCAGCGGCGTACGCCCCTTCGCCGTGCCGGGGTCAGACGAGCAGATCGCCCTCGATGACCGTGACGGCCCGTCCGCCGAGCAGCGTGCGCTCGCCGCGCACTTCCGTACGGACGCGGCCGGAGCGCGGTGACGCCTGGAGCCCGGTGAGGGCACTGCGGCCGAGACGCTCGGACCAGTAGGGGGCCAGCGCGGTGTGCGCGCTGCCGGTGACCGGGTCCTCGTCGATACCGACGTTGGGGAAGAAGCAGCGGGAGACGAAGTCGTACCCGAGGGCGGGGTTCTCGGCGCGGGCGGTGGCGATGACACCGCGCCGGGAGTGGGCGGCCAGGGCCTTGAGGTCGGGCCGCAGGGCGCGCACCGTCCGCTCGTCGGCGACCTCGACCAGCAGATCCCCGATGTCCGGCCCGGTGTCGAACGCCGTACGGGGCTCGGCACCCAGCGCCTCGGGGACGCCCGCCGGGATGTCGACCGCGGTGAGCGGAGCCGTGGGGAAGTCCAGGGTGACGGCGCCGTCGTCGCCGGGGGTGGCGATGAGGACGCCGCTGCGGGTGGCGAACCGCACTGGTCCCTGGTGGGCGCCGGTGCTGTGCAGGACGTGCGCGGTGGCCAGAGTCGCGTGGCCGCACATCGCGACCTCGGTGGCGGGGGTGAACCAGCGCAGCACCCAGTCGGCCTCGCCGCCGCCGGGGAGCGGGTGGGCGAAGGCCGTCTCGGCGTGATTGACCTCCAGGGCGATGTTCTGCAGCCGGCCGTCGTCCGGGAAGGCGTCGAGGAGCAGCACTCCGGCGGGGTTGCCGGAGAAGGGCCGGTCGGTGAAGGCGTCCACGATTCGAATCCGCATGGCCCGACGCTACGGGTTAGGGGAAGCAGCAGACCAAGGCCAATCGGCGAGGGCTGGACCGGTCGCCGGGGGAGCGCCTGGCCCGCCGGGGGCATTGCCGTAAGCGGCCTTCCGATATATCGTTGGAGCATCGTGATAGGTCAACGATGGAGTGGAGTGGTTGCGGTGCGTAGCCATGGACACGAGTGCGGACAGGGTCACGGGGGCCCGCGGGGTGGCCGGGGGGACTTCGAGAGGCTGCGCGCGGCCTTCGGTCCCTTCGGACCGGGGGGCCCGGGCGGTCCCTTCGGTCCCGGTTTCGGTCACGGCGGCCCCTGGGGTGGACGAGGACGCGGCGGACCCAGGGGAAGGGCACGGCGCGGTGACGTACGGGCCTCGATCCTGGCCCTGCTGAAGGACCGCCCCATGCACGGCTACGAGATGATCCAGGAGATCGCCGAGCGCAGCGGCGGTGCGTGGAAGCCCAGCCCCGGCTCGGTGTACCCGACCCTGCAGCTGCTGGAGGACGAGGGGCTGATCATCAGCCGGTCGGAGGGCGGCAAGAAGCTGTTCTCCCTCACCGAGGCCGGTCGCACGGCGGCCGGGGAAGGACCCGAGGCTCCCTGGGAGGAGGCCTCGCGCGGGGTCGACTGGGAGGCGCTGAGCGAGATCCGGCAGGCCGGCTTCGGCCTGATGGAGGCCTTCGGCCAGGTGTGGAAGACCGGCAGCAAGGAGCAGCGCGAGAAGGCCCTTGCGGTCATCAACGAGGCGCGCAAGAAGCTGTATTTGATCCTCGCCGACGAGGACTGAGGAGTACTCCCGGCGGTAACCGCACATGGCGAGGGGCGTGACGCAAACCGGCGCGCGCCCTTCGGCGTAAAACGCCCTGATCTCCTTCGCAAGGAGGAGATTCCGGCCCCGGGCGTCCACTTCCCGTGGGACGCCAAGATGCTTCCCGCCGGGGATGTCCCCGTGGCGGGCGACTGATGGGGTGGGCGACGTGCAACCCCGTATCCCCCGGCAGCAGGCCCACCAGCTCCAGGAGCAGGGCGTCCACCGCGCCGACAGCGACGCCAGGCTCAGCGCCGAGCTGGCAGCCGTGGTCGCCGGTGCCCGCCGCAGGGCGGTCCGGGACGGGGACGGCCAGATCGACACCGCCCATCTGCTGCACTCGCTCCTCGAGTCCGACGTCGAGGTGAGGTCCCTCCTGGGCGAGGGGCCGCGGGTGGCGCGGCTGCTCGGCTACCTGGTCCAGCGGAGCATCGGCTACGGCCTGCGCTGGCAGGGCGCCGTGGAGGACTCCGGAAGCGTCCCGGTGGTGACCGAGGCGGCGGGCTTCTCGCCGCTGGCCGCGGGCTGCATGGAGTACGCCCACGCGCGTGCCGCCCGCAACGGCGAAGGGCCGGCGCGCGGCGCGGACCTGCTCGCCGCGCTCGTCGCGGACCCGCAGGCACGCGCCGCCGAGGTGCTCGAACGCGCCGGAATCGACCCCCGCGAACTGTTCACCCGGCTCCAGGCGCCGTCCAGTCGCTGAGACAGGTGCCATAGGGGGTGACGCTCCTGTCGGCGCCTGTCATCATGTGCCGGTGCCTACCTCTGTCAGACCCCGGAACCACAGCGGAAGGGGCGTCGGACTCGGTCTCGCGCTGCTGTCCGCCGTGGCCTTCGGGGGATCCGGTGTCGCCGCCAAGCCGCTGATCGAGGCGGGCCTCGACCCGCTCCACGTCGTATGGCTGCGCGTGGCGGGCGCCGCGCTCGTCATGCTGCCGCTGGCGGTCCGCCACCGGGGGCTACTGAGCCGCAGGCCGGGGCTGCTCGCCGGATTTGGCCTGCTGGCCGTGGCCGGCGTCCAGGCCTGCTATTTCGCCGCCATCTCCCGGATCCCCGTCGGCGTCGCGCTGCTGGTCGAATATCTGGCGCCCGCGCTCGTGCTCGGCTGGGTGCGGTTCGTGCAGCGGCGGCCGGTCACCCGCGCCGCCGCGGTCGGCGTGGTCCTGGCGGTGGGCGGCCTCGCCTGTGTCGTGGAGGTGTGGTCCGGCCTCCGATTCGACCTCCTGGGGCTGCTGCTCGCCCTCGGCGCCGCCTGCTGCCAGGTCGGCTACTTCGTCCTGTCCGACCAGGGCAGCGACGCCGAAGAGGCCCCCGATCCGCTCGGTGTGATCGCCTACGGACTGCTGATCGGCGCCTCCGTGCTGACCGTCGTGGCCCGGCCATGGTCGATGGACTGGTCCGTGCTCGCCGGCAGCGCGGAGATGGACGGCACGCCGGTCGCCGCCTTCGTGCTGCTGGGGTGGATCGTCCTCGTCGCCACGGTGATCGCGTACGTCACCGGGGTGGTGTCGGTGCGCCGGCTCTCGCCGCAGGTGGCGGGTGTCGTGGCCTGTCTGGAGGCGGTCATCGCGACCGTGCTGGCCTGGGTCCTGCTCGGTGAGCACCTGTCGGCCCCGCAGATCGCGGGCGGTGTGGTGGTCCTCACGGGCGCCTTCATCGCCCAGTCCTCGGCCCCGGCGAAGGGCTCCGGGAAGCCGGTGGCCGGCGGCGGGCCGGAACGTGAGTTGTCCACGCCCGGAACGACGGCATAAGGTGCTGATCATGCATGCGCGCGCGCTCGTTCTTCCGCCCCCGGCCGCCTGAGGCGGGCCCTCCGGTACATCCGCCCGGCTGGTCGCCGGGCGTAACGGTGCTGCCCGCAGACGAAGTCCGCGGATCCCGCCGTCCCGGTCCCGGCCGGCACTGATCCGGGATCCCTTCCCGAACTTCCGCGCCCACGCCGCTGCGCGTGGTGCGTGTATCTGCGGAGAGAACACGTGTCGAACGCCGTCTCCGGCCTGCCCGTCGGGCGAGGCCTCCTCTATCTGATCGTCGCCGGTGCCGCCTGGGGCACCGCGGGCGCGGCTGCGTCGCTGGTCTACCGGACCAGCGACATGGGCCCCGTCACCCTGTCCTTCTGGCGCTGCGCCGTCGGCCTGGTCCTGCTGCTCGCCGTCCGGCCGCTGTCCCGCCGCTCCCGGCCCGCCGCCCCCGAGCCGACGGGCCGCAGGGTGCTGCGGGCCGGAGCCACCGGGGTCGGGCTCGCGGTCTTCCAGACCGCCTATTTCGCGGCCGTCTCCGCCACGGGCCTGGCCGTGGCCACCGTGGTCACCCTCGGTGCCGGACCGGTGCTGATCGCGGTCGGCGCCCGGCTGACCATGGGTGAGCGACTCGGACGCGGCGGACTGGCCGCCGTCGCGGGTGCGCTCGCCGGGCTCGTCGTCCTCGTCCTGGGCGGCGGGGAGACGACCGTGGACCCGTGGGGCGTCGTGCTCGCCCTGCTGTCCGCCGCCGGATACTCGGCGATGACCCTGCTCACCCGCTGGTGGGGACGCGACGGCGACACGGACTCCTCCGGCACGACCGTGGGGGCGTTCGCCGTCACCAGTCTGTTGCTGCTGCCGTTCGCCGCGCTCGAAGGGCTGGTGCCGCAGACCGACAACCCTGGCGCGCTGCTGTGGCTGCTGGCGTACGTCGCCTCCGTACCGACGGCGCTCGCGTACGGCCTCTACTTCGCCGGCGCTGCCGTCGTGCGGTCGGCCACCGTGTCCGTGATCATGCTGCTGGAACCGGTGAGCGCGGCGGTGCTCGCGGTCGCCCTGCTGGGTGAGCGGCTCACGGCGGCCACGCTCGTCGGCACCCTGCTGATGCTGGGCTCGGTGGCGGGGCTGGCGGTGGGTGAGGCACGGGGTGCGCGGGCCGGCGGGGGTGAGGCGGAAGCCGTAGCCGTGTGACGGACGGGGGAGAGGCGTGGGCCCTTCCGGCGGGAGGGTCCTCACGGGTCAGTCCGTGGCCCTCACGGGTCAGTCCGTTCGTCGGCGCAGGACGTGCGTGCGTGCTTGTGTGTCGCGCGCCGTCCCGCTCCGCGATCCGGTCGCGGACCGCCTCGGACCGCTTGCCCGCGTACTTGAACTTCGCGCGTACGCCCGTCACCTCGTCTGCCGGTTCGGCCAGAGCGGGTTCGCGGCGCCAGGTGGGTGACCGCCTCGCCGCGCCCAGCGTCGTACAGAAAGTGCAGCGGCTGGATGTACGGCGGTTCTCCCGGGCGTCTCAGGGGGTGGATCAGCTTCACAGGGTCGCCAGGTAGCTGGGCAGCTCGGTGCCGGGGGCCAGATTCGGGTCGGCGAGCGGGGTGTCGTAGCCCTTGCGCAGCGGAACGACTCCGGCCCAGTGGGGCAGGGCCAGATCCTCCGGCTCGTCGTTGACGCCGCCGGTACGGAGCTTCGCGGACACCTCGTTCAGATCGAGGCGGATCACAGCGGTCGCGGCGAGTTCCTTCTTGTCGGCCGGGCGGGAGTCGGCGGCGCGGCCCGGTACGACGTGGTCGACCAGCGCGTCGAGTGCCCGCCGCTTCTCCTCCGCTTCGGTCACGTCGTACGCCAGGCCATGCACCACCACGGAGCGGTAGTTGATCGAGTGGTGGAACGCCGCGCGGGCCAGCACCAGCCCGTCGACATGGGTGACGGTGAGACACACCGGGAGCCCCGGGTCGGCCAGACCCGCCGCACGCAGCGGACGCGACCCGGTCGAGCCGTGGACGTAGAGAACCTCGCCGACCCGGCCGTACAGCGTGGGCAGGACCACCGGCGCGCCGTCCCGGACGAAGCCGAGATGGCAGACGTAGCCCTCGTCGAGTATCGCGTGCACCAGTTCCTTGTCGTAGGCGGCCCGGTCGGGGGAGCGGGTGGGGACGGTGCGCTCGGTGGGCGGGTAGGTGGCGGCGGGCTGCTGCGGCGGCTGGGTCCCCTGCATGGCGCTCTCCATTGCACTAGTGCATAATTGGCTTTGTGCTAGGAGAGTATCGGATCAGTGGGCGGCGTGCAGCGGAGATCTCCGCGAGCATCGAGCGGGCGGTCGGGGAGGGCGCGCTGCAGCCGGGCGAGCTTCTTCCCCCGCTGCGGGAGCTGGCCGAGCGGCTCGGGGTGAATCCGAACACCGTCGCGGCCGCCTACCGGACGCTGCGGGAGCGCGGGGTCATCGAGACCGCGGGCCGGCGGGGGAGCCGGGTGCGGCCCAAGCCGGCCACGACCGCGCGTGACCTCATGCGGGTGGAGGTACCGCCGGGCGTGCGGGACCTGTCCGAGGGCAACCCGGATCCCGCGCTGCTGCCCGCACTCGCCGGGGCCTTCGCCGCGGCGGCCGCCCAGGGCGACCGCGAACCGGTGCTCTACGGGCAGGCGCCCGTGGAGCCCGAGTTGGCCCGTCTGACCCGGGCGGGACTGGACGCCGACGGTGTGCCCGACGGCCCCGTCGCCGTCACCTCGGGCGCGCTGGACGCCCTGGAGCGGGTGCTCATGGCGCACCTCAAGCCCGGGGACGCCGTCGCGGTGGAGGACCCCGGGTGGGGCAGTCTGCTGGACCTGGTCCCGGCGCTCGGCCTGCGGACCGTGCCCGTCGGCGTCGACGACGAGGGTCCGCTGCCCGACGACGTACGCAAGGCGCTGGCGGGCGGTGCCCGAGCGCTGATAGTCACGGACCGTGCGCAGAATCCGACCGGCGCCGCGTTGAGCGCCGCACGCGCCGGTGATCTGCGGTCGGTGCTTGCCGGGCACCCGGAGACGCTGCTGATCGAGGACGACCACGGGCATCACATCGTGGACCTTCCGCTCCACCCCTTGGCTGGGGTCACCCACAGCTGGGCCTTCGTTCGCTCGGCGTCCAAGGCGTACGGCCCCGACCTGCGGCTCGCGGTGCTCACCGGGGACCCGGTCACGCTCGACCGGGTGCGCGGACGGCAGCGGCTCGGGCCTGGGTGGGTGAGCCGGATCGTGCAGCGGGCGGTGGCGCGGCTGTGGAGTGAGGGCGCGGTGGATCCGGTGGCCGTGGCCGGGCGGTACGGGCGGCGCCGGGAGGCGTTGATCTCGGCGCTGGCGGGGCGTGGGGTCGGGGCGCGGGGGGTGAGCGGTTTGAACGTGTGGGTGCCGGTGCCGGATGAGACGGGGGCGGTTGCTCGGCTGCTGCATGCGGGGTGGGCGGTGGCGCCGGGTGCGCGCTTCCGGCTTCGCGCGGAGCCGGGGATTCGGGTGACGGTGTCGGGGCTGGGGGAGGACGAGGTGGGGGTGGTGGCGGAGGCGATTGCGGGGGCGGTCGGGGCGTCGGGCGCGGGGCCTTTGCGGACGTACGTCTGAGGCGCGGTCCTGTTGGTTTCCGGGGTGGGGGCTGGGCGGGGGGTGGTGCGCAGCCCGGCGATGGCGGGGTGCCTCCCCCACTCTCGGCTTCGCTCGAGCGGGGGGACCCCCATCGCCCACCCGTGCCGCCCTGGGGGTACCTCCCAGGCCTTTAAGGCACTGGGGGAGGCACGACTGCCCGCAGCTGCGGTGGCACGACTGCCCGCAGGTACGGCGGCGGGATTGCCCGCAGTTGTGGCGGTGCGGCTATGGGTGCTTTGGTTTTGTCTGGGTCAGGGATGCGCCGGCCAGGACGATTGCTGCGCCTACCGGGGTGGACCAGGACAGTGTTTCGCCGAGGAGGGCGATGCCGGCTGCGGCGGCGATCACCGGGACGAAGTAGGTGACCATCTGTCCGGTCGTCGGGCCGACCTCGGCGACGAGGCCGTACTGGATCAGTACGGCCAGACCCGTGCCCAGCGTGCCCAGTGCGGCGATGGCGAGCAGTGGACCCACGGCGAACGACGTCGGCAGGGAGGTGAACAGCGGGGTCACCACGGCCAGTTGGACGGTGGCGAGCAGAAGCTGACCGCCGGTCAGGGACAGGTTCGAGTGGGTGCTGCCCGCCAGGGTGCGGCGGACGTAGATCCAGCCGACCGGGTAGCTCAGCGAGGCCAGCAGGGCCAGCGCGGTGCCGCGGGCGTCGACGCCCTGGAAGCCCTGCCAGGCGCCCAGCACGGTCAGTACCCCGAGGAAGCCCAGACCCAGCCCCGCCACCCGCACCCGGGTCGGCCGGTCCTCGGACAGGGCCACCAGGGACAGCGCCATCCCCCACAGCGGCGAGGTGGCGTTGCAGATGCCGGCCAGGGTGGACGGGATGGTCAGTTCCGCGAAGGCGAACAGCGAGAAGGGCAGGGCGTTCAGCAGGAACCCGGCGACCGCCAGATGACCCCAGGTGCGGGCACCGCGCGGCAGCCGCTCCCGCCGGACCGCCATCGCGACGGCGAGGACGGCGGTCCCGAAGGCCAGCCGTCCCAAAGTGACCTGGAACGGGGCGTAGCCCTGGGTCCCGACCTTGATGAGAAGGAAGCTGAATCCCCAGATCAGCGACAGGGCGCCGAAACGCAGCCGCCAGTCCAGACGGGGGCGGGGGCTGTCCTGGGCGGTACCGGCCGGGCCCGGTGCGGTGGTAGTCGCGCTGACGCTGCTCATGGACGCAACAATGCTGGACGCATATCTCGTAGCACAATCGAGATTTCGCACGCGGTATCTCGTAGCATCACTTACATGTTGAACCTGGAGCGCCTGCGCACCCTGGACGCCTTCGCCCGGCACGGCTCGGTCACCGGCGCCGCCGAGGGGCTGCACATCACCACGTCGGCCGTCTCGCAGCAGATGGCCAAGCTGGAGCGCGAGGTCGGCCAGCAGCTGCTGGCCAAGAACGGGCGCGGTGTGCGGCTCACGGACGCCGGCCGGCTGCTGGCCGAACACGCCGCGCGGATCCTCTCCCAGGTCGAGCTCGCCCAGTCCGATCTGGAGGCGCAGCGCGGCCAGGTTGCCGGTGAGCTTCGCCTCTCGGCGTTCCCGACCGCCGCGCGCGGGCTGTTCCCGGTCGCGCTCGCGGATCTGCGCGCACGCCATCCCGCGCTGCGCGTGCGCTCACGCGAGCTCGAACCGGAACAGGGCATCCGGGGAGTGGTCCGAGGGGACCTCGATCTCGCCGTCGTGCTCGACTGGTACAACAAGCCGATGCCGCTGCCCGACGGCCTGGTCAAGGCGCCGCTGCTGGACGACCCGGCCGACGTGGCGATTCCGGCCGGCCACCCGCTGGCCGACCGTGACGAGGTGGACCTCGCGGAGTTCGCCGACGACGAGTGGATCACCTGGGGCGAGGGCGAGTTCTGCCACGAATGGCTCATGTTCACCCTCCGTTCGAAGGGGATCGAGCCGGTCGTCGGCCACCGCGCCGCCGAGAGCCACACCCAGCTCGGCCTGGTCGCGGCCGGGCTCGGCGTCTGCATCGCCCCCTTGCTCGGCCGCAACCCGCTGCCCGACGGGGTGGTGACCATCCCCTTGCGCCAGCGCGTGCGACGGCACGTCTTCGTGGTCTGGCGCGCGGACGCGGACCGCCGCCCGTCCATCCGCGCGGCGGTGAGGGCGCTACGGGCGGCCGGGGAACGCGTAGGGGGGACGGCGAACGTGTAGCGGGGGGACGGGGAGCGGCGGGCGGCCTACGGCAGCGTCGGCAGCTTTCTGAAGTCCCAGGACACGATCTTCTCCGGCGTCAGACGCAGCCAGGCGTGCCGCCCGTCATGAGGCATCTCGTCCAGGCCGAAGTTCTTGCGGGCGAACAGGGTCTCGGGTACGTCGAGTTCCGCGCGCAGCTCCCCTGTGCGCGGAATCTCGCCCACGAACTCCACCCGCCCCGACAGCTCCGCGCCGCGCAGCTCGTCGTACTCCTCACCCGTGTCGACCACGATCGCCACCCGGGGATCACGCCGCAGATCCACCCAGCGCCTGCTGCGCACCACGGAGTACAGCCACAGCGAAATCCCGTCCCAGGCGAACCAGAGCGTGCTGACGTGCGGCGTGCCGTCGGCGGACACCGTGGCGACCCGGCAGGTGCGCTGGACGGTCAGGAAATCGTCCAGCTCGCCGGGCGTCATCATGATCTTCCGGCCCCGGCGCTGGGTGGCGGACATATGGTGCTGGGCCCCTTCTTCTCTCATGTCGTGCATGGTGCCGCGTCAGGCGAGGGTGATCGAGTCCCCGCTGACGGTGATCTCCACCGCGGGCAGCGGTTTGGTCGCCGGGCCCCCCTTCACACTGCCGTCGGCGATGGAGAACTTGCTGTTGTGGCACGGGCAGTTGATGACTCCGTCGGCGATGCTCTTCACCGCGCACCCCTGGTGGGTGCAGGTCGCCGAGAACGCCTTGAACTCGCCCGCCGTCGGCTGGGTGACGACCACCTTCCGGTCGGCGAAGACCTTCCCGCCGCCCTCGGGGATGTCGGCGGTCGAGGCGAGCGGCTCGGCACCGGCGGCCGCGTCGCCGCCGCCCGAGCCCCCGGCGGAGCCGGAACCGGCTCCCGCTCCGGAGTCGGCGGAGGAGTTCGACGCGTCGTCGTCCGAGCCCCCGCACGCGGTCAGCGCGACGGCGAGGCCGGCCGCTCCGGCCGCCGCCACGACGGTTCGACGGGCAGGTCCGGACGCGGGCTGAAGCGATGCGGCCATGCTGATGTGTCCCTTCGCGGAGAGCAGATGATCTGTGGAGAGGTACGGTCGGCGGGCCCACGCCGTTCAGGAGATGCCGAGAGCTTGGCGTGCCCGCGGTCGGAAGGGCGTCCATCACAGCACCAGTAGCCTGGGGCGATGCTCAAGGAAGTCATCGCGACCCGTTTCATCGCGCCCCTGCGCGAGGGCGGCTCACTGCCCGGACTGATCGAGGCGGACGACCTGGGGACGTACGTACTAAAGTTCACCGGCGCCGGGCAGGGCCGCAAGACGCTGGTCGCCGAGGTGGTCTGCGGGGAGCTGGCCCGCCGGCTGGGTCTGCGGGTGCCGCGGCTGGTCACCGTCGCGCTCGACCCCGTGCTGGGGCTTGCGGAGCCCGACCAGGAGGTGCAGCAACTGCTCAAGTCCAGCGGCGGCACCAACCTGGGCATGGACTTCCTCTCCGGCGCCCTCGGCTTCGATCCGCTCGCCTTCGAGGTGAGCCCCGAGGAAGCCGGGCGGATCGTCTGGTTCGACGCGCTGGTGAACAACGTCGACCGCTCCTGGCGCAACCCCAATCTGCTCCGGCGGCGCGACGGGCTCTGGCTCATCGACCACGGCGCCACGATGATCTGGCACCACAACTGGCCCGGCGCCGACGCCTCCGCCGCCCGCCCCTACGACGCCTCCGACCACGCCCTGCGGACCTTCGCACCGGACGTCGCTGCCGCCGCCGCGGACCTCGCCCCGCTGGTCACCGAGGACCTGCTGGCCGAGGTCACCGCGGAGATCCCCGAGGTCTGGCTGACGGGTGAACAGGGCTTCGACACGCCGGAAGAACTCCGGCAGGCCTACGCGCGGCCGCTGATCGCCCGCGCCGCCACCGTCCACCAGCGCATCCACGGGCTCGAGGGGGACCAGTGAGCGACCGGCATGTCTATGAGTACGCGCTGCTGAGGGTCGTACCGCGCATCGAACGCGGTGAGTGCGTCAACGCCGGGGTGCTCCTGTACTGCCGGCCCAAGTCCTTTGTCGCGGCCCGCACTCACCTCGACGAGGCGCGGTTGCTGGCGCTCGATCCGACGGCGGATCTGCCCGGCGTGCGGGCCGCGCTGCGCGCGGTCGAGGGAGTCTGTGCCGGTGGGGAGGCGGCGGGGCAGGCCGCGCGGGACGACGCCGGACGGCGCTTCCGCTGGCTGATCGCGCCCCGGTCCACCATCGTCCAGCCCGGTCCCGTGCACACCGGGCTCACCGCCGATCCGGCGGCGGAGGTGGAACGGTTGCTGGATCTGCTGGTGCGCTGACCGGGGGCGCCCGCACGGCACGTCAGAGCCGGCGGCGTCTCACCACGTGTCCGGCCGCGAGGACGGCGCCCGTCACGAACGTCGCGCCGATGCCCACCTCCAGGCCGCTCGGCCCAGAGTCCCAGGCACCGCCCAGCCCGCCCTGCACACCGCGCGTGGGCGCGACGGTGGCGGGTGTCGTGGGCGCCATGGTCGGGGGCGGGGTCGTGGCGGGCGCAGTGGTCGCGGGCGCCGTGGTCACGGGCGGGGTCGTGGCGGGCGTCGTGGTGGCGGGCGGAGTCGTGGCGGGCGCGGACGTTGTCGGTGGCGCGGACGTGGGGGTCGCGGTCTGGGTGGGCGAAGCGGCCGTCGGCGACGGTGACGGTGACTCGGTGGGGGCGGGCGTGGACGGCTCGGGCAGGAACGTGGACGGCTCGGGCAGGAACGTGGACGCGGTGAGGCCACGCCGGGGAAGCGCCTCGCAGGCCAGACCGTCGTCCGGACCGGAGTCCTCGTCGAGCCGGTGCGGATCGCTCCGGTCCAGGTCGAAGAAGGTCTGCGCGTCCTCCTGATAGGTGAAGTCGCCGCAGTCCAGGTCCTGGGCGTGAGCGGGGTGGTCCAAGGGCACGATCGCGGCGAACGCGATCAGAGTGCCTATGGCACCGGTGCGACGGCGCATGGAACGCCTCCTTTCCGGTCGTGGGTGGCTCGCGCTTCGACGCTAGGCCCCGCCGGTCGCACGGGCGCGCAGCGCTGGGCCGATCGGGTGCCCCGCGCCGCCGGCCGCACCGGGCTGAGCGTCCCCGCGCGCAGAAGGTCATCCGCGGGGAATGGATCACACACGCGCGGTGTGCCGTTGACACCGGGTGCCATGGCTTCTAGCGTCACGTCTGCTGAAGGTACTAAGCGGTCGCTCACTCAACTGAGTGCGGCCGCAGGAGCCGCATCCCAAGGGCGAGGAGAAGCAGCAATGTCCACCACTGAGCAGCGGGTCGCGGTCGTCACCGGCGCCGCGCGCGGCATCGGCGCCGCCACCGCCGTACGACTGGCCGCCGAAGGCCGCGCGGTCGCCGTGATCGATCTCGACGAGGCCGCCTGCAAGGACACCGTCGAGAAGATCACCGCCGCGGGCGGGAAGGCCCTCGCGGTCGGCTGCGACGTCTCCGACGAGGCGCAGGTCGAGGCGGCCGTCGCGCGGATCGCCGAGGAGCTCGGCGCGCCCACGATCCTGGTCAACAACGCGGGCGTGCTGCGCGACAACCTGCTGTTCAAGATGAGCGTCTCCGACTGGGACACCGTCATGAACGTGCACCTGCGCGGCGCGTTCCTGATGTCGAAGGCCTGTCAGAAGCACATGGTGGACGCCGGCTTCGGCCGGATCGTCAACCTGTCGTCCTCCTCGGCCCTGGGCAACCGCGGCCAGGCCAACTACTCCGCTGCCAAGGCGGGCCTGCAGGGCTTCACCAAGACCCTCGCCAAGGAACTCGGCAAGTTCGGCGTCACCGCCAACGCCGTCGCCCCGGGCTTCATCGCCACCGAGATGACCAAGGCCACCGCCGACCGCGTCGGCATGGGCTTCGAGGACTTCAAGGCCGCCGCCGCGACCCAGATCCCGGTCGCCCGTGTCGGCGAGCCCGAGGACATCGCCAACGCCATCGCCTTCTTCACCGGCGAGGCCGCCGGCTTCGTCTCCGGCCAGGTGCTGTACGTCGCCGGCGGACCGCTCGACTAGGAAGACCGGAAACATGACTGCTGTGGAACTCTCGGGCAAGGTAGCCCTCATCACCGGCGCCAGCCGCGGCATCGGCTACGGCGTCGCCGAAGCGCTCGTCGCGCGGGGTGACCGGGTGTGCATCACCGGCCGTACCGAGGAGGCCCTGAAGGAGGCCGTCGAGAGGCTCGGCGCCGACCGGGCCGTGTACGTCGCGGGCAAGGCGCACGACGAGGCGCACCAGGCCGTCGCCGTGGAGCGCGCGATGGAGGCCTTCGGCCGCATCGACTACCTGGTCAACAACGCCGGTACCAACCCGGTGTTCGGGGCGATCGCCGACCTCGACCTGAACGTGGCCCGCAAGGTGTTCGAGACCAACGTGATCTCGGCGCTGGGCTTCGCGCAGAAGACCTGGCACGCCTGGCAGAAGGACAACGGCGGCGCGATCGTCAACATCGCCTCCGTCGCGGGCCTCGCGCCCTCGCCGTTCATCGCCGCCTACGGCGTCAGCAAGGCCGCGCTGATCAACCTGACCCAGCAGCTGGCGCACGAGTTCGCGCCCAAGGTGCGGGTCAACGCCATCGCCCCGGCGGTGGTGAAGACCAAGTTCGCGCAGGCCTTGTACGAGGGCCGGGAGGAGGAGGCCGCCGCGGGGTACCCGCTGGGCCGGCTCGGCGTGCCCTCCGACATCGGCGGCGCCGCGGCCTTCCTCACCTCCGACCAGTCGGACTGGGTCACGGGTCAGACCCTGGTCGTCGACGGAGGCATCTTCCTCAACGCCGGCGTGGCCTGACGCGAACGCCCGCGCGCGTGCGCGCGGGCCCGCGCGGAACCCTCCCGACACGGGCGTCCGTTGACGAAAACGGCGCCCGTGTCGGCGGATTCGCACCGCGACGGCGGGTGACAACGTAGTCATCGCGAAGTGGATCAACAAGGGCTGTACACAGGAGGGTCAGCAGGGGTGACACTGCGGTATGGTCTGCCGACCCTTGGTATGGCAGATCGAGGAGCGTGCGCGTGTTCAACCGGAACCGATGCCTGCGGCGGGTGGCGGCCATAGCGGCCATATCGTCCCTGGTAACCGGATGCGGCGTCCTGTCGTCCGACAGCTCGGACGACGAAGGACCGATAATCGTGGGCACCACCAGCTCGCCCAGCACGCTGGATCCTGCCGCCTCCTGGGACAGCTCCTGGGAGCTCTTCCGCAACATCTACCAGACCCTGCTGAGCTACCCGGTCGGTGCCTCCACGCCCCAGCCGGACGCCGCGGAGAGCTGCGAGTTCTCCGACAGCTCCAACCAGGTGTTCCGCTGCGAGCTGCGCGAGGGCCTGACGTTCTCCGACGGCGGCACGCTCGACGCCAAGGCGGTCAAGCACTCCATCGACCGGATCCGGAAGATCAACGTCAACGGCGGTCCCGCCGGTCTGCTCGGCAGTCTCGAACGGGTGCAGGCACCCAGTGAGCGCGAGGTCGTCTTCTACCTCAACAAGCCGGACGCCACCTTCCCGTTCGTCCTCGCCACACCCGCCATGTCGATCGTCGCCCCGGACGCCTACCCGGCGAACGCCCTGCGCGAGGAGAGCGGCGTCGTCGGCTCGGGGCCGTACACACTGCAGTCGTACGACGAGGGCAAGAGGGCCGAACTCGTCCGCAACGACCGGTACAAGGGCTACGCGGACCGCCGGAACAACGCGGTGACCATCCGCTACTTCCAGGACTCCGGCACCATGGTCAAGGCGCTGCGCGAGGACCAGATCCACCTGACCTACCGCGGCCTGGCCGCGAGCGACGTCATCGAGTTCCAGGGCAGGGCCGCCAAGGAGGAGGAGATCCAGCTCGTCGAAGGCAGCGGGACGGACATCAACTACCTGGTGTTCAACCCGAAGGACCCGTGGGCCGGCAAGCAGGAGGTGCGGCAGGCCGTCGCCCAGGTCGTGGACCGCGCGGCGATCGCGCACAAGGTCTACAAGGACACCGTCGACCCGCTGTACTCCATGGTCCCCAAGGGCCTCACCGGCCACACCACCGGCTTCTTCGACGACTACGGCGAGCCCAACGTCAAGAAGGCCCGGGAGATCCTCACCGACGCGGGTATCACCGAGCCGGTCCCGCTCACCCTCTGGTACACCACGGACCGCTACGGCTCCGAGACCGCGCTGGAGTTCAAGGAGCTCGAGCGTCAGCTGGAGGCGTCGAAGCTGTTCGACGTCACCCTCAAGAGCCGCCCCTGGAAGACGTACGTCGAGGGCTACCAGAAGGGCCAGTACCCGGTGTTCGGGCGTGGCTGGTTCCCCGACTTCCCGGACGCGGACAACTTCATCGCACCGTTCGTCGGCAAGCAGAACGCGCTGGGCACGCCCTACGAGGCGACCAAGATCACGACCGAGCTGCTGCCCAGCTCCCGCCGGGAGAGCGACCGCGGCAACGTGGTGAAGCAGTTCGAGGAGGCCCAGCAGATCCTCGTCGACGACGTGCGGCTGCTGCCGCTGTGGCAGGGCCGGCAGTACGTGGCGGCCAGCCGGGACATCTCGGGTGCGGAGCGGGCGCTGGACCCGTCCACCATCATGATGGTGTGGCAGCTCTCCCGGAAGACCAGCTGGTAGGGCCGGGCAGGGCCGGTTGTCAGTGGTCGCCTGTAGGTTCAGTGACCTGGAAGCGACCGCATACGTAAGGACATTGACGTGACCGACATCGCCATGCTGCCCGAGTCCTGGCGCGGGGTTCTGGGCGACGAACTGCAGCAGACCTATTTCAAGGAGCTGACGGAGTTCGTCGAGGAGGAGCGGGCGAACGGTCCCGTGTACCCGCCCCGCGAGGAGGTCTTCGCGGCGCTGGAGGCCACGCCGTACGACAAGGTGAAGGTCCTGGTGCTCGGCCAGGACCCCTACCACGGCGAGGGCCAGGGGCACGGCCTGTGCTTCTCGGTGCGGCCCGGTGTGAAGATTCCCCCGTCCCTGCGCAACATCTACAAGGAGATGCACGCCGAACTGGGCACGCCCATCCCGGACAACGGCTATCTGATGCCGTGGGCCCGGCAGGGCGTGCTCCTGCTCAACGCGGTGCTCACGGTCCGCGCGGGGGAGGCCAACTCGCACAAGGGGCGCGGCTGGGAGCTGTTCACCGACGCGGTGATCCGCGCGGTGGCGAACCGGCCGGACCCGGCGGTCTTCGTGCTGTGGGGCAACTACGCGCAGAAGAAGCTGCCGCTGATCGACGAGAGCCGGCACGTGGTGGTCAAGGGGGCGCATCCCTCGCCGCTGTCGGCGAAGAAGTTCTTCGGGTCCCGTCCGTTCACGCAGATCAACGAGGCGGTGGCCGCGCAGGGCCACGCGCCGATCGACTGGACCCTGCCGAGCGTCGGCTGACACCGCCGGCCGGCTCCGTGCCGGGGCCGCACCCGGCCCGCTCCAGGTGTACCGGAGCGGCTTGTCCGGTGTCGCCCCGGCCTGCGGTTAGCGTCGGGGGACGACAGCGGCGAGCGGCGCGGAGGACAGGGTGGCGGAGCGGCAGGGACAGGCGGCGCCGGACGCCGTACTGACACGGATCGGTCAGGTCGTCATGCTGCACCACGCGGGGGACCGCGAGGAGGCCCGGCACCGATTTCTTGGCCTGTGGGCGGAGATCGGCGAGCACGGCGATCCCCTGCACCGCTGCACACTCGCCCACTACCTCGCGGACACCCAGGACGACCTCGAGCACGAACTCGCCTGGGACCTGCGGGCGCTGACGGCGGCGGAGGAGGCCACGGAGGACCGGCCCGACGCGTACGGATGCTCCGTCGCGGTGCGCGCCCTCTACCCGTCGCTGCACCTGAACCTGGCCGACGACTACGCCCGCCTCGGCCGTCCCGACGCCGCCCGCGCCCACCTCCGCCGGGCTCGCGGCGCGGCCCGCACCCTCGCCGACGACCGCTACGGCGAGGGCGTGCGGGCGGCCATCCGGCGGCTGGAGATCCGGCTGGGCGAGGACGGGGCTTCCGGCGGCTGGGGGCCGCCGAGACAGCGGCCCTAGGGGCCCCAGGGGCCCTTAGGGGGCTGGCCGGCCCTTTTCGTCCGACCCTTCCCGCCGGCCCCGCGATGCCTGGCACGCGGCGGCTAGCAGGCGACGCCCGGCACGCGGCTCGCCGCGTTGCCGAACTGTGCACATGGCCCCGCCACAAGGACCTTCGGGGCCGTGCGATCGCACGCCCCGGATAGCGCGGCCCCTGCCTTCCGGATGGATGGCGGGAAGGGTTGTACAGGCCGGAGGGCGGGGTCACCGCCTTTCGCGTCCGTGCCGACGCGTGTCGTTCAGCGGCCGTAGGTGTCCTGGCAGATGGTCGCCTCCGGGCTGTCCGGGTGCCAGCCTCCGTACTGCCGGCCCAGCGCACAGAGGTCCGGCCGGTCCGGGGGGTTCTGCGCCGGCCGCCCGACATCCGGGAGGTTCGTCGGCGGCCGCGACGGCACGCGCGCGTCGGGCTCGGGACGGGCCGGACGCGGCCGGCTCTCGGAGGGGGTGCTCCGCTCCGGCGGGGCCGTGGGTACGGCGCGGCGCGAGGGCGACGTCGGCTTCCTCGGGGGCCGGGACGGGCCGACCATCTCCAGGGCCTCGCGCGCCGGTGCCTGCACGACCTGTGTCTCGTTCCGCTCGTCCGATCCCGGCCCGGTCCGCTGGGACGGTCCCGTCGCCGGACCGGGGGCGAGGGGACGCTGGACCGTCACACAGCCCGAGAGGGCGGAGAGCGCCACGGTCACCAGAAGCGTTGCTGTGGTCGTCGTTCGTTGCACCCGCGCCACTCTGCTGGCTCCGGCCGCCCGGGAGAGGGCGGACAGGCGCAGCATGCCCCGCACGGGTGATCTCCCACCCCGTACGGGCGCCCCTGCGATGGCGGGGGGTGACGTCAGTCGCCGGTGGCGCCGTCGAGCCGCTCCCGGATCAGGTCGGCGTGGCCGTTGTGCCGTGCGTACTCCTCGATCATGTGGGTGTAGATCCAGCGCAGGCTGTGCCGATCGTCGCCGGACCTGCTGCGGCCCCGGGACGGATCGTCCAGGGCGAAGGCTGCCGCGTTGCGCCGGGCTGCCTCGATCTCGGCCTGCCAGGTGGCGTACGCCTCCTTCCAGGTGTCCGCCTCGGTCATATGGAACTCGCCGTCCGGGTCGGCCTCGCTGTAGTACAGGGGCCTGGCGTCCTCGTCCGCGAGCGCTCTGCGGAACCAGTTCCGCTCCACCTCCGCCATGTGCCGTACCAGGCCCATCAGGGACAGCTCCGAGGGCGGGACCGACGCGGTGCGCAGCTGTTCGTCGGTCAGCCCCTCGCACTTTTGGGCGAGGGTGCTGCGGTGGTAGTCGAGCCACCCCTCCAGCATGGTGCGTTCGTCGGCGTCGACGGCGGGTTCGGTGCGCTCGATCGTCATGCCGCCATCGTGGCCGAGAGCGGAACCCCGCACCAGGGTTTTTCCGTGCCGAGGCCCCTACGCTGCTGCTGTGCGGCTTCGACGGGATCGCCGGACTGTCGCCCGCCGCAGCAGCCGTATGCTTCCCGGACCAGGGCAGGCAATGGCTGGAGGAGAACACCCGTGAAGGTCGGCTGCATCGGACTCGGTGACATCGCGCAGAAGGCCTATCTTCCGGTGCTCGCCGGTCTGCCCGGCGTGGATCTGCACCTGCAGACCCGCACCCCCGCGACCCTGGAACGGGTCGCCGACGGTCTCCACCTCCCGGCCGGTAGGCGCCACGCGGACCTGGACTCCCTCCTCGCCCAGGACCTCGACGCCGCCTTCGTGCACGCGCCGACCCAGGTCCACCCCGAAATCGTGACCCGGCTCCTCGAGGCGGGCGTGCCGACCTACGTCGACAAGCCGCTGGCCTACGAACTCGCCGAGTCCGAGCGGCTGGTGACGCTCGCCGAGGAGCGCGGCACGAGTCTCGCCGTCGGCTTCAACCGCCGCTTCGCGCCCGGTTACGCGCAGTGCGCCGACCACCCGCGTGAGCTGATCCTCATGCAGAAGAACCGGATCGGGCTGCCCGAGGAGCTGCGCACCATGATCCTCGACGACTTCATCCACGTCGTGGACACCCTGCGCTTCCTGGTGCCCGGCCCGGTCGACGACGTGACCGTGCGCGCCCGCACCGAGGGCGGGCTGCTGCACCACGTGGTGCTCCAGCTCTCCGGGGAGGGCTTCACGGCGCTCGGCGTGATGAACCGGCTCAGCGGATCGGCGGAGGAGATCCTGGAGGTCTCCGGGCAGGACACCAAGCGTCAGGTGGTCAACCTCGCCGAGGTGATCGACCACAAGGGCCAGCCGACCGTGCGGCGGCGCGGGGACTGGGTGCCGGTGGCACGGCAGCGCGGCATCGAGCAGGTGGTGCTCGCCTTCCTAGACGCGGTGCGCGAGGGCCAGGTGCTCAGTGCCCGGGACGCCCTGGCGACCCATGAGCTGTGCGAGCGGGTGGTACGAGCGATCCACGAGCGCCCCGCCTGAACCGCACCGCCCCGGTCAGGCCCCAGGCCGCGAGGACCAGCAGCGCCGCGTACAGCGGCCAGTCGCCGAAGCGGACGTAGAGCGTGGTGCCGTGTGCCAGCGGCACCTCGTAGACCTGGGCGGCGGCGGTGTCCGTGCCGAGCCGGGGGCCGACGCGTCCGCCGTCCGGGCCGTACACGGCGGAGACGCCCGTCAGGGTCGCGTGCACCATGGGGCGGCCGGTCTCCGCGGCGCGCAGCGCGGCCAGCGAGGCGTGCTGCCCGGGCGCCCAGCTCTGCTGGAACGTCGACGTGGAGGACTGGGCGAGCAGCACATCGGCGCCGTCCTGCGCGAGATGCCTGCTCATGTCGGGGAACGCCGACTCGAAGCACACCATGGGACCGATCCGCAGCCCGTTCCCCGCGTCCATCACCACCTGCTCGGACCCCTTCCTGCGGTCCTCACCGGCCGCCTCGCCGACCGAGGTCGCCCAGCCCAGCACGGAGCGGGCCGGGATGTACTCGCCGAACGGGACCAGCCGCATCTTGTCGTACCGGTCGCCGGTCGGGCCGTCCGGGCCGATCAGGACCGAGCTCTTGTAGATGCCGGGTTTGTCGGAGCGCCGCGCGTCCACGTTGGCCAGGATCCGTGCGCCCGTCTCGCGGGACAGCGCGGCCAGCCGCCGCGCGAGGTCGGGACGGTCCCCGAGGTCGAAGCCGACGCTGCTCTCGCCCCAGACGATCAGGCCGATGTCCTGGCCGGCCAGCTCGCGCGTGAGCCGCTCCTCGCGGTCGAAGCGGCGGTCGGCGCTGTCCGCCCCGGACACGACTCCGGGCTGCACGAGCGCGATCCGCGCCCGGTCGTCGGTGTCCGGGCGCGGCGCCCAGAGCCAGGCGGCGGAGGTGGCCGCGGCCGCGGCCACCAGCCCGGCCACGGCCGGCACCCGGGCCTGCCGGACCGCGATCAGTACGGCCACGGCGACGTTCAGGGCCACGATCAGGAAGCTCGCCAGCCATACCCCGCCCACCGACACGAGCCGCAGCGCGGCCCCTACCTCCCACTGGCTCGCACCGAGCACACCCCAGGGACCGCCGAGCCCCTCCCAGGAACGCACCAGTTCGATCGCCAGCCAACCCGAGGGCACCACGACGAGCGCGGCGGCGACCCTTCCCCGCGAGGGCACTCCGCCCAGCAGCCGCCGCACCAGCCACCCCCACGGCGCCCACAGCACGCCGAGCAGGGCGGCGATGACGAACGTGAACACGTGCAGGTTCGGCAGCAGCCAGTGGTGCATGGCCAGCATGAAGCCGAACCCGCCCCACCAGCCGTCGAAGGCCGCCCGCCTGCCCGTCGGAGCGGTACGGACCAGCAGGATCCAGGGGACGAGGGCGACGTAGGCGAACCACCACAGGGACGGTGCGGGAAACGCCAGGACGGGCAGGGCGCCCACGACCGCGGCGACGGTCGAGCGGCGCCACGGGGAGGCGAGCCAGTGGCCGAGCGACTTCATGGACGCCTCCCTACCCCGTGGTGCCTCCAGTGTGCGTCCCGAGGCCGATCCGGCACAGTGCACTCCGGTTCAGTTGATCACAGGAGCCGCCCGGCGCTCCGGAGCACGGCGCCACTTCTCCCGCAGGACCACCTCGCTCAGCCGCCAGCCCTCGTCCGTGCGCAGCATCGCGAAGGCGCACCGCCCGCCGCACACAAAATCCGGCGCGGCGGACATGCCGTCCCGCCCGGTGCGGCCCATCGGGCTCACGTAGTCCGCCTGCACCTGTGCCGTATCACCGGTGTCCTGCTCCCAGACCCCGAACCGCACCCGCCGGTTGACGATCAGATGCTGCCGCACGGGGAACGCCCCGAGGCTCTCCGCCAGCCATCCGGCCACCGCCCCGGCGTCCCCCTCGATACCGCCGGCCGAGCGGTAGTCCGCTCGCCCGCCCGGGGTGAACAGCCCTCGGTACGCCTCCCAGTCACCGTCGTCCACGGCCACCGCGTACTCGGTGACGAGCCCGTCCACGGCCAGCCGGTCCCTCATGGTCGCGAGCTCCACACGCTGCGTCATCGGCTCAGTGTTGGCCATGGGACGAGCGGAGCCAAGGGGCGTGCGCGGATTCCGCCCAGAAGATCCCGATCGGCGCTCAGATCGACATCCTCCCGCCGTCGCCCCCGACCGTGCCGGGCGCGAAGCAGGACGACAAGTAAGGTTCGCGTGGCTGCACCTTTGTGCCACGGGTGGCCCGTCTGCAACCAGACTACCGAGCAAGGCGGTTGTAGACAGGGCAACTATGCGCGGGTGCAGGTCTCCCCGGACCGGCGCGCCGCTGTCTCGTGCTCTTCGCCAGGAGGTACTCATGAAGCGTCTGGTCACGGTGGTCACCGGCGGCGGCCGGGGGATCGGGGCCGCGACCTGTCTGCGGCTCGCAGCCGAGGGACAGGACGTGGTGGTGAACTACGTACGTGACTCTGCCGCCGCCGAGGGGGTGGCGGACGGTGTACGGGCGGCCGGGGCCCGTGCCGTGACCGTGCGCGCGGACACCTCCGTCGAGGCGGAGGTCGAGCGGCTGTTCGAGGCGGCGGAGCGGGAGCTCGGGCCCGTGACGGGGTTGGTGAACAACGCGGCGGTGACCGGCCCGCTGGGGCGGTTCACCGAGGCGAACGATGCTGTGTGCGCGGCGGGCCGCCCAGCTGATGGTTCCCCGGGGTGAGGGCGTCATCGTGAACGTCTCGTCGGGCGCGGCCACGCTGGGCAGCCCGAACGAGTACGTGCACTATGCCGCGACCAAGGCCGCCGTCGACGCGCTGACCGTGGGGCTGTCCAAGGAGCTCGGCCCGGACGGGATCCGGGTCAACGGGGTCGCCCCGGGTCTGATCGACACGGAGATGCACGCCGCCATGGGGGCCCCGGACCGGGTCCGGGAAATGGCCGGAAGCATTCCGCTGCGGCGGGCGGGACGGGCGGAGGAGGTCGCCGCGGCCGTGGCGTGGCTGATGTCGCCGGACGCCTCGTACACCACGGGGGCGGTGCTGAGGGTCGCGGGCGGACGCTGACGCGCGGCGGCGGAGGGGCGGGGGAGGGTCAGGCCGCTTCGACGACCCGGCCGCGGATCGCCGCCGCCCACTCGATCACGAGCAGCTCGTACTCAGCGCGCTCCTGGGGGGACAGGGAGCCGCCCGCGCGCAGCCACAGCGCGCGGATCTGCTCGTTGACCTCGGCGGCGGAGCGCACGGAACCAGGGGTCGTTAAGTCGGGGGACATGCGGGCAAGCCTAGGCCCAGGCACTGACAGTGCGCTACCGGACGGCTACTCGTACCGTATGTCCTCGGTCACGTGCCCCGGTCACGTCCCGCCCGGTCACCTCCCGCTCTGGTTCAGCCCGCCGACTCCGCCGCGTGCGGGCTCAGTGTGCCCATGGCGACCAGGACGATGATCACGATGCCGAGCACGATGCGGTACCAGACGAACGGCATGAAGCTCTTGGTCGAGATGAACTTCATGAACCAGGCGATCACCGCGTACCCGACCGCGAAGGCGACGACGGTCGCGAAGAGCGTCGGCCCCCACGAGACGTGTCCGCCCTCGGTCGCGTCCTTCAGCTCGAACAGACCGGAGGCCAGCACCGCGGGGATGGCGAGCAGGAAGGAGTAGCGCGCCGCGGCCTCCCGCCGGTAGCCCATGAACAGACCGCCGCTGATGGTGGCGCCGGAGCGGGAGACGCCCGGGACGAGTGCCATGGCCTGGCAGACGCCGTAGATCAGACCGTCCCTGACGGTGAGGTCCCCGAGCTCCTTGCGCCGCTTGGCCACACGGTGCCGGCCGCCGCTCTCGTCCCGTGCCGCGAGCCGGTCGGCGACGCCGAGCACGATGCCCATGCCGATCAGCATCGCCGCCGTGAGCCGCAGATCACGGAACGGTCCCTCGATCTGGTCCTTGAGTGTCACCCCGAGCACGCCGATCGGAATCGAACCGACGATCACCAGCCACCCCATGCGCGCGTCCGGGTCCCGGCGCATCTCCTTGTCGGTGAGGCTGCGGGTCCAGGCGGACAGGATTCGGCCGATGTCCTTACGGAAGTAGATCAGCACCGCGGTCTCCGTGCCGATCTGGGTGATCGCGGTGAAGGCCGCGCCCGGATCCTCCCAGCCGGAGAAGGCCGCGGTCAGCCGCAGGTGCGCGCTGGAGGAGACGGGCAGGAACTCGGTCAGCCCCTGGACGAGTCCGAGGACGAGGGATTCAAACCAAGACATGAGGTAGCGGAGTCCAAGTGCCGATCGTGGGCGGGCGAAGGGCACACCTCACCGCTGTGTGCGGTGATCGGTGATCAGGCGCGCCGAGGGCGAAGCGTAGCGCCCTAAGATGAACCCCCGGTGCAGCCGCGTTGCGGCTCGCCGCCCGTGGTCAAGCCGCGGCCGGGCCGCCCGCAGGAGACCGGCGCCGACCTCGCCACGGCCAACGTCGACGGTGGCGCCGGCGCCCTCGGCCAGGCGGACAGGGCAACGGGGATGATTCTCCAGGCGGTCTGAAGCACCGCCGGCCCGTTCAGCGGGCGCGCAGCCCGTGCCGCTTGCGCCACGCCACCACCGCGCCCGCCAGGCCGGGTACGGCGATACAGGCCAGCGCGATCAGGAAGGCCGGGGACGTCGGAGTCGAGGCGCGGGCGCCGGCCACGACGTAGGCGGCGGTGTTCGGGATTGAACCGAGGGCCGTCGCCAGCAGGAACGGCAGCAGGCCCATACGGGAGACGGCTGCACAGTAGTTCGAGGCGGCGAAGGGGATGCCCGGGAACAGCCGCGCCGCCAGCATCGAGCGGAAGCCGTGCCGGCTGAGCTGGTTGTCCGCCGCCTTGAGCCAGCGGCCGCGCAGCAGCGGACGGAGCGCGTCCTGGCCGAGCGCCCGCCCCAGACAGAAGGCCAGCCCGGCACCCAGCACCGTGCCGCCCAGCGCGGCCGCCAGACCCAGCTGCGAGCCGAACAGCGCCCCCGCCGCGAGGTTCAGCAGCGGACGCGGCACGAACGCCACCGTGCACACCCCGTAGGCCACCGCGTACGCCACCACCGCCACGGCCCCGCCCAGCCGGTCCGGCCAGCCGTCCGTCAGCAGCCGCTGCGGCTCCAGGACCAGCATCGCCGAGGCCGCGGAGGCGAGCAGCACCACGAGCAACGACAGCCGTGACCACGGCGACAGCAGAACTCTGACGCATCGCGCGGCCCGGCCCGCGGCGGGCACGAGAGCGGGCGCGGCCGTGGGGACGGCGACCGCGAGGTCGGTGGCGGCGGTCTGGGTAGAAGCCGCGGCGGTGCCCCCGGAGCGGGTGGTGGCGTCGAGCATCCGGTGACACTAACCGACGAATATCTGTGATCGCCGTAGTGTTCGTCTCATGCGCGTCACAGCAGACGGCACGGCCGCCCGGACCCCGCCGGTGCCGCACAGCCCGCTCGCCGACACGGTGCTGGAGCGGCTCACCGCCGTATACGGGGCGGCTGCCGATCCCGGGCGGGCCGCGGGCATGCGGGCGTACATGAAGGACGTCGCCCCGTTCCTGGGCCTGCCCACCCCGGTCCGCCGGGACCTGTCCCGCACCGTGGTGGAGGGGCTGGCCCGGCCCGACGAGGCCGACTGCACCGCCGTAGCCGTGCGCTGCTGGGAACTGCCCGAGCGCGAGTACCAGTACTTCGCCGTGGACTACCTACGCCGCCACGTCCGGCGCTGCTCCTCCGGCTTCCTCCCCGTTGCCCGGCACCTCGTCACCACCGTGCCGTGGTGGGACACCGTGGACCTGCTCGCCGCGCATGTCGTCGGGGCACTGGTGGCCGCCGACCCGGAACTCACCGCCGACATGGACGAGTGGATCGGCGACGACGACCTGTGGCTCGCCCGCGCCGCCCTGCTCCACCAGCTGCGCTACAAGGAACGCACCGACACCGAACGCCTCTTCGGCTACTGCCTGCGCCAGTCCGGCCACCAGGACTTCTTCATCCGCAAGGCCATCGGCTGGAGCCTGCGCGAGTACGCCAGGACCGACCCGGACGCCGTGCGGGCGTTCCTGGCGCGCGAGCAGGGTCGGTTCGCGCCGTTGTCGGTGCGGGAGGCGCTGAAGAACATCGCCGCGTAACCGGCCCCCCGGCCCCCGGGGCTCCTCCGGCCCCTAAATTCATTCGACGCGAGGCGGGTTGTCGGCAATGATCGACGCCATGTTCCGGTACGCCTTCCACCTCGCAGCATCCGCCGTCGCGGATGCCCCGAAGGCTGCCGTTCCCGCTTTCCTCGCCGCTGTCGACGGCGCCCGAAGCTGACCCTCCCCGGATCGTCCGGCGGACCCCCCAGGGGGAGGGTCGGCCAGGTTCCTGGGGTCCACGTCCCGGCCGCGCGCCGATCCGCCGCGCCCGGGCACGTCACGCGTCACCACCGAGAGGCTTCGAGGTACCGCCATGTCCAAGACGGCGTACGTCCGCACCAAACCGCATCTGAACATCGGCACGATGGGCCATGTCGACCACGGCAAGACCACCCTGACCGCCGCCATCACCAAGGTCCTCGCCGAGCGCGGCGCCGGCAGTTTCGTGCCGTTCGACCGCATCGACCGGGCCCCCGAGGAGGCCGCCCGCGGCATCACCATCAACATCGCGCACGTCGAGTACGAGACCGACACCCGGCACTACGCGCACGTGGACATGCCCGGTCACGCCGACTACGTCAAGAACATGGTCACCGGCGCCGCGCAGCTCGACGGGGCGATCCTCGTCGTCTCCGCGCTCGACGGGATCATGCCTCAGACCGCCGAGCACGTCCTGCTCGCCCGCCAGGTGGGCGTGGACCACGTCGTCGTGGCGATCAACAAGGCCGACGCGGGCGACGAGGAGCTGACCGACCTGGTCGAGCTGGAGGTCCGCGACCTGCTCTCCGCGCACGGCTACGGTGGTGAGTCCGCGCCCGTCGTGCGGGTCTCCGGGCTGAAGGCGCTGGAGGGCGACCCGCGCTGGACGGCGTCGGTGGAGGCGCTGCTCGACGCGGTGGACACCTATGTGCCCATGCCCGAGCGGTATCTGGACGCGCCGTTCCTGCTGCCGGTGGAGAACGTGCTCACCATCACCGGCCGGGGCACCGTCGTGACCGGCGCGGTGGAGCGCGGCACGGTCCGCGTCGGTGACCGGGTCGAGGTGCTCGGCGCCGGGGTGGAGACCGTGGTGACCGGCCTGGAGACCTTCGGCAAGCCCATGGAGGAGGCGCAGGCCGGGGACAACGTGGCGCTGCTGCTGCGCGGGGTGCCGCGTGACGCGGTGCGGCGCGGGCACGTGGTGGCCGCCCCGGGCAGCGTGGTGCCGAGCCGGCGCTTCACCGCGCAGGTGTACGTCCTGTCCACCCGCGAGGGCGGCCGTACGACACCGGTGTCGACCGGGTACCGGCCGCAGTTCTACATCCGCACGGCGGATGTCGTCGGGGACGTCCACCTCGGTGCGGCGGCGGTGGCGCGGCCCGGGGACACGGTGACGATGACCGTGGAGCTGGGGCGCGAGATGCCGCTGGAGCCCGGGCTCGGATTCGCCATCCGTGAGGGTGGCCGCACGGTCGGGGCCGGCACGGTCACCTCGGTCGGCTGAGCGGCGGACGGCCGACCCGCTCCCCGCGGAGGGGGCGGGCGGCCGGTCGTCGGGCCGACGGCACAATGGAGCGGTGAGCGAGCCCATCCCCGTGACCCGCGTCGTCGATCACGGCACCGCCAAGCTGATGCCCGACGTGGACCGGGAGCGGGCCTGGCTGCTGACCGTCGACGGGGCACCGCAGTCGTACGTGGACCTGGAGGAGCCCGCACACCTGGAGTTCGAGTACGTCCGTCGGCTCGGGCACGTCCTGGACGTCCTCGCCGAGCCCGGCGCCCCGGTGGACGCCCTGCACCTCGGCGGTGGTGCGCTGACCCTGCCCCGCTATCTGGCCGTCACCCGGCCCGGCTCCCGGCAGCACGTCGTCGAGTTCGACCGGCGCCTGCTGGAGCTGGTCACCGGGTATCTGCCGCTCCCCGTCGGCGCCGATGTCACGCTGCACGCGGCGGATGCCCGCGCCTGGCTGGAGGAGGCACCCGACGACAGCGCGGACGTCCTGGTCGCCGACGTCTTCGGCGGCTCACGGGTGCCGGCCCATCTGACGTCCGTCGCCTACGTCCGTGAGGCCGCGCGCGTCCTGCGGCCCGACGGGGTGTACCTGGCGAACCTCCCGGACGCGGCCCCGTTCGCCTTCCTGCGCTCCCAGCTCGCGACGCTCGGGACGCGGTTTCCGGAACTGGCGCTGATCGCCGAGCCGGGGATGCTGCGTGGCCGCCGTTTCGGCAACGCGGTCCTCGCCGCCGCCCACCGCCCGCTGGACATCGCTCGTCTGTCCCGCGCCACCGCCGCCGACGCGTTTCCGGCCCGGGTGGAACACGGCGCCGCGCTGCGGGACTTCACCGCCGGGGCGCGCCCGGTGCGGGACGAGGACGCCGTACCGTCACCCGAACCCCCGGCCGGAGCCTTCGGCATCGGCTGACGCGCGGTGCGGGCCCGGGCGCCGAGGGGTACGGCGTCCGGTCGGGGTTCCGTGGGTTCAGTCCTGTGGGGCCGGCTCGCGGGTGCCGGCGGAATCTTCGGCATCGGCGGCCACGGCAGCCGTGCCGGGTCGGCGTCCGGTCGGGGTTCCGTGGGTTCAGTCCTGCGGGGCCGGCTCGCGGGTGCCGGCGGGATCTCCGGCATCGGCGGCCACGGCAGCCGTGCCGGTGACGCGCAGGGTCGGCGTCCGGTCGGGGTTCCGTGGGTTCAGTCCTGTGGGGCCGGCTCGCGGGTGCCGGCGGGATCTCCGGCATCGGCGGCCACGGCAGCCGTGCCGGTGACGCGCAGGGTCGGCGTCCGTTCGGGGTTCCGTGGGTTCAGTCCTGTGGGGCCGGCTCGCGGGTGCCGGCGGGATCTCTGGCATCGGCGGCCACGGCAGCCGTGCCGGTCACGTGCAGGGTCCGGCGGCGCAGGTTGCGTACGTCCGGCACGCACAGGACCGCCGCCGTGACGACCACGACCAGCGCGGCGCAGCCCCACAGCGCCTCCGTGCGGCCGAACGCCGACTCCGCCGGGCCCGCCAGCGCCATCGCCGCCGGCACCAGCGCCACGGAGCCGAACCAGTCGTACGCCGTCACCCGGGAGAACTTCTCCTCGGGGATCTCCTGGTGCAGCGCGGTCATCCAGGAGACCCCGAACACCTCCACGGACACGCCGGTCACGAACATCACCGTGCAGAGCAGCGCGACCGGCACCGGCACGGCGAGCGCCGCGGACGGCAGCGCCAGCGGGAACACGCACACGGTGCCGACGAACAGCAGACGGCGCGGCTGCCAGCGCGTCATCAGCAGCGCGCCCACCACGGTGCCCCCGCCGAAGAAGGCCAGCGCCACGCCCCACGGCGCCGCCCCGCCCAGATGATCCCGGGCGACGAGCGGCCCGTAGACCGCGTCGGCGGCGCCGACGACCGCGTTGGCGATGGAGAACTGGACGACGATGCCCCACAGCCAGGGCCGGCCGGTGAACTCCCGCCAGCCCTCCCTGAGATCGGAGAGCATGCCGCCGCCCGGCGCACGCGCGGGGATGTGCTTGACATCGAGGAACGCCCGCAGCGCGGCGGCGACCGCGAAGGCCGCCGCGTCCGCCGCCAGGACCCAGCCCGGCCCGATCGCGGCGACCATCGCACCGCCGAGCGCGGCACCGCCGAGGGTCGCCCCGTGCATCGCCATCCGGAACACCGCGAACGCCCGGCCGGCCTGCTCGCCGTCGACCGAGGACAGCAGCATGCCCTCGGCGGCCGGGTTGAAGAACGCCTGACCGGTGCCGCCGAGCGCGCTGAAGAGCATCATCTGCCACAGCTGCGCCTCGCCCGCCAGGACCAACGCCGCGAACGCGGCCTGCGAGACACAGTTCAGGACGTTGGCCGCGACCATCACCCGGTGCCGCGGCAGCCGGTCCGCGACGGCGCCGCCGATCAGCAGGAACAGCACCAGCGGAAGGGTGCGGGCGGCGGCCACCAGACCCACGTCGCCGCTGTCGCCGCCCGCGCCCAGCACGGCGAACGCGGCGGCGATCAGGGCGCCGTTGCTGCCGAGGCCGGTCACCACGGCGGCGGCGGTCAGCAGGGAGTAGTTGCGCCCGGCGAGGACGGGGCGGCGGCGAAGGACGGAGGTCGGCACCCCGTGACTATCGCCGGGCGGGGGCCGACTTGCCAAATGGGCCGCCGGCCCCCTGGCTTGTTACGTCCCCGTCGGCGGTTCCTCGGTCAGGCGCACCGTGCTGAGGATCTTCTGCACGGTCGCCTCCGGGATCTCGTCCTTGACGCCCTTGGCCCCGTAGAGGTTCCAGGTGACGAAGTCGCCCGCGCCGTTCTTGAAGGCGAAGGTGATCGCCTTGCCCTCGCTCTTGCACTTCCCCTTCTGCGGGGTGTTCTCCGAGTGCGACGTGGCGACATGGCCCTTGATGCCCGACGTGGTGGTGTACGCCTTCGGCTTCACCTGCTTGACGCTCTTCTTGTCGGGCTGTGTGTACCCGCCGTAGATCCACCACGGCACCCGGGTCTCGGCCGCCTCCTGCGTGGTCTTCGCGCCGTTCTCACCGCGCGTTCCGGCGGTCGCGAGGGCGGTGTCGTCCTCGCGGCCGTCCTTGTCGTCGTCGCTGGTGCACCACTTGGACTTCAGATACGCCGGGGCGGTGACGGTGGTGCGGCCCATCTCACCGTCCTTCTCCTCCCACTCGAAGCCCACACTGGTGCCGGGAGTCTCGATCTCCCAGTCGCCGGGGACGTCGAACTTGGTGCCGAAGCGCGTGTTCACGACGACCTGCCAGCCCGGAATCGTCGCCTTCTCCTCGTCACCGCCCCGGGGGTTGCCGCCCGAGGCGGAGGCGCTCGGCTCCCCGGAGGAGCCCTTCGGCGCGGTCGCGCTCGGCCTGGTTTTCTTCTTGCCGTCGGCCTCGTCGTCCTTGTCACCGCCGAGCACCAGGAACCCGGTGACGCCCGCCGCCACCACCACGGCCGTCGCCGCCACGATGGCCACCAGCTTGGTCTGGTTCCCGCCGCCTCCGCCCTGCGGCGGCTGCGGCATGCCCGCGGTGGACGCACCGCTCCACTGCGGCTGTTGCTGATACGGGTTCGGCTGCTGGTAGCCGGGCTGCTGATACGGATTCGGCTGTTGGTACCCCGGCTGCTGGTACGGATTGTTCGACTGCGGGTTCTGCTCGCCCCCGGGCGGCTGCTGTCCTGGCCACATGGGCAGCCACCCTAGCCGCGCCCGGGACACGATTGGGTCACCGCCCTTTGACGGGGACGTAGCAACTCGGGGCCGAGCGGCATGGTGTCACAGGCTACTAGTGGGTAACATTCGGTCATGAGCGCAGACCAGATGTCCGTCGGCGAGATGCTCGCCGCCACGGTGCCCATGGCCCGTACCCTCGACCTCCAGTTCCTGGAGACCACGCCCGAGCGGGCCGTGGTGGCCCTGCCCGACCAGGCCGACTACCACAACCATGTGGGAGGCCCGCACGCCGGAGCCATGTTCACCCTGGGTGAGTCCGCGAGCGGCGCTATCGTGCTCGCCGCCTTCGGGGACCAGCTCGCGCGTGCGGTGCCGCTGGCCGTCCGCGCCGAGATCGCCTACAAGAAGCTGGCGATGGGCCCGGTCACCGCCACCGCGACCCTCGGCCGCCCGGCCGCCGAGGTCGTGGCCGAACTGGACGAGGGCCGCCGCCCGGAGTTCCCGGTGTCGATCGCCATCCGCCGCGAGGACGGCGCGGTGACCAGCGAGATGACCGTCGTGTGGACCCTGCGTCCCAACAGCTGACCTTCACCACCCCCTCACGAGGCGAGGCGGCCGTCCCTCACAGGGCGCCGCCGGCGCCGTAGGGGCCGTAGAGGTCCAGCAGCCGGACCCGGGCGGCGTGCAGCCGGTGGGCCACCACGTTGCCGACCCAACGGGTGAGGTCCCGGCCGATCTCGGGGTCCTCCTGGCACAGGGCGAGGACGGCCGGGGCGTCGAACTCGTACGCCCGCACCGGAGTGGCCGCCTCGGCGCCCAGGTGCCACACGTGCGGGGAGAACAGCCAGGACCAGCCGATGAGTTCGTTGTGGCCGAGACGTTCGATGACGGCGGCCCGGCGACCGGGTACCCGCATGTCGAGTTCGACGGTGCCGGTGCGGATCACCCAGAACCGGTCCGCGTGGCCGCCCTCCTCGAACAGCCGGGCGCCTTGCGGGAAGGACACCTCACGGGCGGTCCGCACGAGCCGCGCCCGGTGCTCGGCGGGCAACGCGCGCGGCATGCTGGGGGACGGGGGAGCGAACATGGCGAGCCTCCCGGACGGGACGATCGGTACTGCCCTGGTCCCGCCAGCCTGACCCTTCCCGTCACCCCGCACCAAGGGCCGTACGGCCCCAACCCCATGGCGTTCGGCCCCGCTTTTCTCGCCGGGGCTCGACCGAGGCCCTTCTTTTCTCGCCGGAGCCGGACCGGGGCCCTTCGGCGCCGGCCCGGGACCTCTGGCCCCTGCGGCCGGATCGGCTGTGCGGGCGACACTCGTGGTGATCATCCAACGGCCGGAGGTGCCCACCATGACCCGCACCATCACAGTCGGACTCGACGGCTCCGCCGAGAGCCGCGCCGCCGCCGAGTGGGCGGCCCGGGAGGCGCTGCTGCGCGGTCTGCCGCTGCGGCTGCTCCACGTCCGCCGGCCCGCTCCCGGGCCCGCGCGGGAGCCGTCCCGGCCCGGAGACGGGACCCGCTGGAGCGACCGCATGCTGCGGGAGACCGCGGAGGGACTGCGACTGCGTCACCCCGGTGTCGGGATGTCGCACGAGCAGACCGACGGCATGCCGTACGAGGTGCTGACCGAAGCCGCGAAGGACGCCGAGCTGCTGGTGCTCGGTTCCCGGGGGCTCGGCGGCATCGGCGGATTCCTGGTCGGCTCCGTCGGACTCGTCGTCGTGGCCCACGCCGAGCAGCCCGTCGTCCTGGTCCGTGCCGGTGAGCAGGCGGCCGACGAGCACGAACCCGACCCCGCGGGCATCCCGTCCGCCGCCACCGGGTACCGGCCGGTCCTGCTGGGTCTGGACGCGGACCGGCCCGACGAGCCGGTCATCGGCTTCGCCTTCGCCGAGGCCGCGCGCCGCAGGACCGCGCTGCGCGCCGTCCACGGCTGGGCCCTGCCCCCTTACTACGTCTACGGTCTCGCCGCAGCGCCGGAGGCGTACCACGGCATCGCGCGGGAGGAGGCGGAGAGACTGACGCAGGCGCTGGCCCCCTGGCGTGAGAAGTTCCCGCAGGTGGAGGTCGTCGAGGAGTCCTTCGGCGGCAGCCCGTCCATCCGCCTGGTCGAGGCGTCGGCGGAGTCCTCGCTGGTGGTCGTCGGCCGCCGGATCCGCCGCAATCCGCTCGGCGCGCACATCGGGCCCGTCACGCACGCGGTGATGCACCACTCGGCGGCACCGGTCGCGGTCGTCGCACACGACTAGAGGGACGGGGGCCGCCGCCCACCGGATCCGCCCGCAGCCGTACCGCACCGGATTGAGCCACCTGGCCCGTTGTGCGTGCCAGGGGCATCGGCCCCCGGGAAACTGGTACCCCGCTCCTGATGCCCGTCCCGGACGCGGCCCCCGTCCGTGCCCGCCGACACCCCGACCACCCAGGCCGACCACTCACGGAGTCATCCATGCCTGAGGACCAGGACATCCGGACCGTACTGAGCGACGAGGAACTGCGCACGCTGGACGCCCACTGGCGGGCCGCCAACTACCTGTCGGCGGGCCAGATCTACCTGCTGACGAACCCGCTGCTCACCGAGCCCCTCCGGCCCGAGCACATCAAGCCCCGGCTGCTCGGGCACTGGGGCACCTCGCCCGGGCTGAACCTGGTGTACACCCACCTCAACCGGGTCATCGCGGCCCGGGGACTGGACGCGCTGTGCATCTGGGGGCCGGGGCACGGCGGCCCCGCCGTGCTGGCCAACTCCTGGCTGGAGGGCAGCTACAGCGAGACCTATCCGGACGTCGGCCGGGACGCGGCGGGCATGGAGCGGCTGTTCCGCCAGTTCTCGTTCCCCGGCGGTGTGCCCAGCCACGTCGCCCCCGAGGTCCCCGGCTCCGTGCACGAGGGCGGCGAACTCGGCTACTCCCTCGCCCACGCCTACGGCGCTGCCCTCGACAACCCGGATCTGCTGGTCGCCTGCGTGATCGGCGACGGCGAGGCGGAGACCGGGCCGCTGGCCGGGTCCTGGCACTCCAACAAGTTCCTCGACCCGGTCCACGACGGTGCCGTGCTGCCGATCCTGCACCTCAACGGCTACAAGATCGCCAACCCGACCGTCCTGGCCCGGCTGCCCGAAGCCGAACTCGACGCACTGCTGCGCGGCTACGGCCACGACCCCCTCCACGTGAGCGGCGACGACCCCAACGCCGTCCACCGCGCGCTGGCCGGAGCCATGGACACCGCCCTGGACCGCATCGCCGAGGCACAGCGCGCCGCCCGCGAGGACGGCGCGACCGGGCGCCCGCGCTGGCCCGTGATCGTGCTGCGCACCCCGAAGGGCTGGACCGGCCCCGCCGAGGTGGACGGACAGCCCGTCGAGGGCACCTGGCGCTCCCACCAGGTGCCGCTCCCCGGCGTGCGCGACGACCCGGCGCATCTGCGGCAGCTGGAGGCCTGGCTGAAGTCGTACCGGCCCGAGGAACTGTTCGACGAGGCGGGCCGACCCGTCCCGGACGTACTCGCCTGCGTCCCCGAGGGCGCCCGGCGCCTCGGCTCCACGCCGCACGCCAACGGCGGACTGCTGGTGCGCGGCCTGCCCATCCCCTCGCTCGACGACTACGCCGTCCCCGTCGACAAGCCCGGCACCACGCTCCACCAGCCCACCCGGATCCTCGGTGAACTCCTCGAACAGATCATGCGGGACACCGCGGGCCGGCGGGACTTCCGGCTCGTCGGCCCCGACGAGACCGAATCCAACCGGCTCCAGGCCGTCTACGACGCCAGCGGCAAGGCCTGGCAGGCCGCCACCCTCGAGGTCGACGAACACCTCGACCGGCACGGCCGGGTGATGGAGATCCTCTCCGAACACCTGTGCCAGGGCTGGCTGGAGGGCTACCTCCTCACCGGCCGGCACGGATTCTTCTCCTGCTACGAGGCGTTCGTGCACATCGTCGACTCGATGGTCAACCAGCACATCAAATGGCTGAAGACCTCCCGCGAGCTGACCTGGCGCGCCCCGATCGCCTCCCTCAACTACCTGCTCACCTCGCACGTGTGGCGCCAGGATCACAACGGCTTCTCCCACCAGGACCCCGGCTTCGTCGACCACGTGCTCAACAAGAGCGCCCACGTCGTACGGGTCTACCTCCCGCCGGACGCCAACACCCTGCTGTCCGTCGCGGACCAGGTCCTGCGCAGCCGCGACTACGTCAATGTGATCGTGGCCGGCAAGCAGCCCTGCTACGACTGGCTGTCGATCGACGAGGCGCGCGTCCACTGCGCGCGGGGCGCCGGGATCTGGGAGTGGGCCGGCTCCGAGAACGGCGGCGAACCCGACGTGGTGCTCGGCTGCGCCGGGGACGTGCCGACCCAGGAGGTGCTGGCCGCCGCGCAGCTGCTGCGCCGCCATCTGCCGGAGCTGGCGGTGCGCGTGGTGAACGTCGTCGACATCGCCCGGCTGATGCCTCACGGGGAACACCCGCACGGCATGACCGACTTCGAGTACGACGGACTGTTCACCGCCGACAAGCCGGTGATCTTCGCCTACCACGGCTACCCGTGGCTGATCCACCGTCTCGCCTACCGCCGCAACGGACACCGGCACCTGCATGTGCGCGGCTACAAGGAGTCCGGCACCACGACCACACCGTTCGACATGGTCGTCCGCAACGATCTCGACCGCTATCGGCTGGTCATGGACGTCATCGACCGCGTCCCGGGACTGGCCGTACGCTCCGCCGCCCTGCGGCAGCGGATGGCCGACGCGCGCACGCGGCACCACGCCTGGATCCGCGAGCACGGCACCGACCTGCCCGAGGTGGCGGAGTGGAACTGGAACGCCTGAATCCGGGCATGGCGTCCCCAACCGGTAGGCTTCCCGTCCGTGCGCCGTGTCCGGGCGCACGGACACAGGACCGGCCGAGCGGAAGGAAGCGGCGTTGCACGTCCAGGAGTGGCTCGAGACCGTACCCGCGGTCGCCGTGTACGCACTGGTGGGTCTGGTCATCGGGCTGGAGAGCCTGGGTATCCCGCTGCCGGGGGAGATCATCCTGGTCTCCTCCGCGCTGCTCGCCTCCCAGCACGGCGACATCGACCCGGTGGTCCTCGGCGCCAGCGCCACCGCCGGCGCGATCATCGGCGACTCGATCGGCTACGCCATCGGCCGCAAGGGCGGGCGGCCGCTGCTGGCCCGGCTGGGCGCGAAGTTCCCCCGGCACTTCAGCGAGGCCCACATCGCGACCGCCGAGCGGTCCTTCCAGAAGTGGGGCATGTGGGCGGTCTTCTTCGGCCGTTTCGTCGCCCTGCTGCGCATCTTCGCCGGCCCGCTCGCGGGCGTGCTGCGGATGCCGTACTGGAAGTTCCTCACCGCCAACATCCTCGGCGGCATCCTGTGGGCGGGCGGCACCACGGCCGTCATCTACTACGTCGGCATCGTCGCCGAGTCCTGGCTGAAGCGCTTCTCATGGCTGGGCCTGGTGCTGGCGGTACTGATCGGCATCACCTCGATGCTGGTACTGAAGCGCAAGGCGAAGCAGGCAGGAGCCGAGCCCGCCGTCGCGAGCGAGTAGTAGCGCCCCCAGAGGGGCGCGGGAACCGGCCCGCGGTCCGCCGACTACCCCCTACGCGCCGTGTTCTTCCCGGTGAACCTTCGCCAACTCCGCGTACATCGTGCCGTTGAGGGTGAGCCCCTCCCGTTCCTCGGAGCTGAGCTCCCGCCGCACCTTGGCCGGCACACCCGCGACCAGCGACCCGGGCGGCACCTGCATCCCCTGCGGCACCAGCGCCTGCGCGGCGACGAGCGACCCGGCGCCGATCACCGCGCCGTTCAGCACCGTCGCCCCCATGCCGATCAGGCAGTCGTCCTCGACGGTCGCCCCGTGCACCACGGCGTTGTGTCCGATGGAGACCCGCTCGCCGACACTGACCGGAAACCCGGGATCGGCGTGGAGCGTGCAGTTGTCCTGCACGTTGCTGCTCGCGCCGACGGAGATCCGCTCCACGTCCCCGCGCAGCACGGCCCCGTACCAGACGCTCGCGCCCGCGTGCAGCGTCACGTCCCCGATCACCGAGGCCGTGGGAGCCACGAACGCCTCCGGGTCCACCTGCGGCTTCTTGCCGCCGATGCCGCTGATCAGGGCCTGCTGGGTCATCGTCGCCTCCTCGTCGGGTGATGGGGGGAACCGTACGCCAACCCGGTGGGGTGAAGATCACAGGGGTGCGGGCCCGTCGTCATGACGCCCGCGGACTACGGTGAACTCCGTGCCGAAGCGCAAGAACATGTTCTCGTCCTGGCCGCGCCGCTTCGCTCAGCGCGTGGTCCACGCCGGCTGGGCCTGGCTGCAGCGCACGGGCTCGGTGACCGCCGAGCACCCCGGCCGCTTCCGCTTCGGCTCGATCGGCGAGGCCACCCGCCTCGCCTTCCCGCTCGGCACGGTGTTCGGCGAACCGTGGATCCGGCTCGGCGCGCACTGCATCGTCGGCGAGCAAGTCACCCTCACCGCCGGTCTGATGCCGGGTCTCGACCTCGGTCCCGAGCCGATCCTGCGCATCGGCGACGGGGTCGTCCTGGGCCGCGGCAGCCACGTCATCGCCGACACGGCCGTCACCATCGGCAGCGACTGCTACTTCGGGCCGTACGTCTACGTCACCTCGACCAATCACTCCTACGACGATCCGCACGAGCCCATCGGCAAGCAGTGGCCGCGGATGGAGCCGGTGGAGATCGGCGCCGGCTGCTGGATCGGCACCGGCGCGGTGATCCTGCCGGGGGCGCGCATCGGGCGGAACGTGGTGGTGGCCGCGGGGGCGGTGGTCCGGGGCACGGTGCCCGACCACGCCGTGGTCGCGGGGGCCCCGGCCCGCGTCGTACGCCGCTGGACTCCCGCCGACGGCTGGCAGCCGCCGCTGCGCACCCCGGCGCCCGTGCCGATACCGGAGGGTGTCACCCCGGAGCAGTTGCGGGCGCTGTCGTTGCTGGACGAGGAGAGCGTGGCCCGGCTTGCGGAACTGGACGGGGGGAGCGCGGGGCGGCTCGCCGACGGCGCACCCCGGCTCGCGGAACTCGAACCCGGGAGCTGACCGGCGCTCACCCCGTCGCGAGCAGCACCGATCCCACCAGTGCCAGTCCCGCCCCGGCCGCCTGCACCGCACGCAGTCGCTCGCTGAGCAGCCCCCGGGCGGCGAGGGCGGTGACCACCGGGTAGAGCGAGGCCAGCACCGCGGCCACCGTTACCGGCCCGTGCTGTGCCGCGATCGAGTACGTGCCGTTGGCCGCCACATCGGCGAGTCCCACGAACGCGAGCGCCGGCAGCGAACGCCGGGGAAACCCGCCCGGTCCCAGAGCGGAGTTCCCCCGCCGCACCGAGACGCAGAGGGCGAGGCCGCCCGCCGCCACATTGGTGACCCGCTGCACGAACAGGGCGAGGAAGAGTCCGGTGAGGCTCGTCGACGCCTCGGCGATCAGGGCCATCACCGCGCCGAAGCCGAATGCCGCGAGCAGTGTGAGCAGAACGGCCTGGCGCTGCACGGGGGCGCCCCTGAACTGCGGTCCGCCGGCCAGGACGACACCGGCCACGGCGACCAGGATGCCCGCGAACTGGAGCACTCCGGGCCGCTCGCCCAGCACCAGTCCCACCCCGACCGGCACGGCCACGCCGATCGAGCCCAGCGGGGAGACGACCCCCATCGGGCCCAGGGCGAGCGCCTTGTAGAAGGCCAGCATCGCCACCGGCCCGACCAGCCCGGCGGCCACGGCGAACCACAGCCGCCCGTCCGCCTCGCTCCAGGCCCCCGTCGCGACGACGATCGCACCGAGCACGGCCACCGCGATGGACTGCGAGACCACCACCACGGTGAGCGCGGGGGTGCGCCGGGTCAGCAGTCCGCCGCCGAAGTCGGCCAGACCCCACAACAGGCTCGTGGCCAGGGCGAAAAGTGCTGTCACGGCGGACCTCGCAGTACAGTGCGGTGAACAAACGGGTGCACCACACCGTAGTCGAACGCATTGAACTAAGCCATCCAAAATATTCAACGTGACGGAACGGAACGGACGGAATGTGTCGGACCTCGACCTGCTGACCCAGTCCCTGGCGCGCAACGTCAAGCGCTGGCGCGCCGAGCGCGGCTTCACCCTGGACGCGCTCGCGGCGCGTGCGGGCGTCAGCCGCGGCATGCTCATCCAGATCGAGCAGGCCCGCACCAACCCGAGCATCGGCACGGTCGTCAAGATCGGCGACGCGCTGGGTGTCAGCATCACCACCCTGCTCGACTACGAGCGGGGTCCACAGGTCCGGATCGTCCCCGCCGACCAGGCGGTGCGGCTGTGGCACACCGAGCGCGGCAGCTACAACCGGCTGCTCGCGGGCACCGAGGCGCCCGGCCCGCTGGAGATGTGGGAGTGGCGCCTCATGCCCGGAGAGAGCAGCGACTCCGACCCGCACCCGGCCGGCACGGTCGAACTCGTCCATGTCACCACCGGCGAACTGACGCTCACCGTCGACGGCACCGAGCACCGAGTGCCCGTCGGCGCCAGCGCCTCCTTCGAGGCCAACGTGCCCCACACGTACGGCAACCAGGGTGACGAACCGATGGAGATGATCATGGCTGTGTCGGTGCCGCCCGTGCACTGAGACGCCCCTTCGACCGCCTTCCGGCTGCTGTTACGGTGCGGCCATGCGCGCACCCATCGGAGACTTCGACCACGCCACACCCGCGCCCGACTGTCTCGACGAGCTGACCGCCCCGGTAGCCGCCGCCGTCCGCGCCTGGAGCGGCAGCGTCCCCGCCGACCGGATCCTCTACGTCGAGACCGACCCGCGCTGGGCCGACACCGCGGTCTTTGTCGAGCACTACGGCCGGGACCTGCTGGAGCGGTCGGCGAACTGCGTGGTCGTCGCGGGCAAGCGTGGCGGCGACACCACGCTCGCGGCATGTGTGGTGCTGTCCACCACCCGGCTTGACGTCAACGGCGTCGTCCGCCGCCACCTGGGTGCCCGCAAGGCCTCCTTCGCCCCGATGGACACGGCGACGGGGGAGACCGGCATGGAGTACGGCGGCATCACCCCCATCGGCCTGCCCGGCGACTGGCCGGTCCTGGTCGACGCCGCCGTCGTGGACCTGCCGTACGTGCTCGTCGGCAGCGGCCGGCGGCGCGGCAAACTGCTGGTTCCGGGCAAGGCGTTCGCGGAGCTGCCCGGAGCGGTCGTCCTGGAGGGACTGGGCACGGCCTGAGGCCGCCGGGTCAGGCCGGGCCCGCCGCGTGGTGGGCCAGCGGCAGATGCGGGTCCCCCGCACCCGGCACCGGTTCCGGATCGGCGTGGATCATCGCGGCGGTGAGCCGGGGGACGGCGTGCAACAGCGCGTGCTCGGCGTCGACGGCGATGCGGTGGGCCTCACGCACCGTGGCCTCGCCGTCCACCACGACCGCCACCTCCGCGCGCAGCCGGTGGCCGATCCAGCGCAGCCGCAGTTCGCCCACCCCGCGCACCCCCGGCACCTCCGTCAGCGCCCGTTCGGCCCGGTCCACCAACGCCGGGTCCACGGCGTCCAGCACCCGCCGGAACACCTCCCGCGCGGCGTCACGCAGGACCAGCGCGATCGCCGCCGTGATCGCGAGCCCCACCACCGGGTCCGCGTACCGCCACCCCAGGGCCGCGCCACCCGCACTCAGCAGCACCGCCAGCGAGGTGAACGCGTCCGTGCGGGCGTGCAGCCCGTCGGCGACCAGCGCGACCGAGCCGATGGCACGGCCGACGCGGATGCGGTACCGGGCCACCCACTCGTTCCCCGCGAACCCGAGAAGGGCCGCGGCGGCGACCACCGGAACGTGTTCAACCGGCCGCGGGTCCAGCAGCCGGCCGAACGCGGTCCAGCCCGCGAAGACCGCGGACGCGGCGATCGTCAGCACGATCACGATGCCGGCCAGGTCCTCGGCCCGCCCGTAGCCGTAGGTGAAGCGGCGGGTGGCGGCGCGCCGCCCCAGCACGAAGGCGATGCCCAGCGGTACGGCGGTCAGCGCGTCGGCCGCGTTGTGCACCGTGTCGCCGAGCAGCGCCACCGAGCCCGAGACGAGCACCACCCCTGCCTGCGCCAGCGCCGTCACCCCGAGCACCGCGAGGGAGACCCACAGCGCGCGCATGCCCCGGGCCGAGGACTGCAGAGCGGAGTCGAGCTTGTCGGCGGTCCCGTGGGAATGGGGACGGAGGCGATGGGCGAGGCGGCGGAACGGGGAAGGCCGGTCGTGGTCGTGGGGGTGGTCGTGGTCGTGCCGGTCGGTCACGGTCGTCCCCTTCCGGAGCCGGTGCCTGGGCGGGATGGACGCGGCGGCGCCCATGGAGTCATTATGTGCGTATGAGCGCACGCATGCACCTGTCAGCTGCGCAGGATGCGCATCCGCACACCCCCGGCGAGGAGCAGTTCGCGCTCGCGGCGGAGCTGCTCGCGCTGCTCGGCGACCGCACCCGGCTGACCCTGCTGCACGCCCTGAGCGGCGGCGAGGCCGATGTCACCACGCTCACCGAGGCATGCGGGGCGGCGCGCCCGGCGGTCAGCCAGCATCTGGCGCGGCTGCGTCTCGCCGGCCTGGTGGACACCCGCAAGGAGGGCCGCAGGGTGATCTACTCCCTGCGCGACGGCCATCTGCGGCGGCTGGTGGGAGAGGCGCTGAACGTGGCCGACCACCGGATCGGCGACCGTCCGCCGCACGACTGACGGGGTGCCGCGCCCTCAGTGACGGGCCGCCGTGCCCAGGTACTGCTCCGCGAAGGCGGCAGCGGCCGTGGGGGAGGTGAACAGGCGGTGCAGCCGGGCCAGCGTAGTGCCCGAACGGAACGGGTCCCCCGTCGCGGCGCCGTGGTACAGCTCGGAGAGCCACTGGGAGAACTCCTGGTAGTCCCACACGCGCCGCAGACACTCCCGGGAGTAGCCGGCCAGTCCGCTGTCGTCGTCCCGGGTGAGCAGGGCGACCAGGGAGTCCCCGAGCAGGAACGCGTCGTGCAGGGCGAGGTTCATGCCCTTGGCGGCGATCGGTGCGATCAGATGCGCCGCGTCACCGGCCAGGAAGAGCCGGCCGAACACCATCGGCTCGGTGACGTAGTCGTGCATGTCCAGCACACGCTTCTCGATCAGCCGCCCCTCAACCGGCGGAGCCGCTCCCGCCGCCGCGAGCCGGCGCCGCAGCTCGGTCCAGACGCGCTCGTGCGACCAGGAGTCCGGGTCGTCGCCGGGCGGGCACTGGAGGTAGTAGCGGGTCACCTCCGGACTGCGGGGCATCTGGCCGGCGAAGCCGTCCGGGTGGCAGCCGAACAGGACGCAGTCGGCGGACGCGGGCGCCTCGGCGAGGAGGGCCAGCCAGCCGATGCCGTAGTCGTGCCGCGCCACCCGGGCCCGTCCCGGCGCGACGGACGACCTGGTCACCCCGCGGGCTCCGTCGCAGCCTGCGACGAAGTCACAGGCCACGACCTCCCGTCGGCCGCTTCGGGGGCAGACGTACGACACCGAAGGACGGTCGCCGTCCAGGTCGTGCAGCCGGACGTCCCGCACGCCGAACCGTATCCGTCCGCCGCGTACATCCGCGTACTCGCGCACCAGGTCCGTCACCAGCAAGTGCTGCGGATACACCCAGTGATGACTACCCGTCAGCTCCTGGTACGACAACCGGTAGCGCTCCCCTGCGAAACGGAACTCGCACGCGGTGTGCCGCTCGGCGCGGTCCAGCAGCCGGCCCGCCAGGCCCCGCCGCTCCAGACCGCGCACGGCCCACTCCTCGAGCACCCCGGCCCGGGGCCGGCGTTCGATGAACTCCCGGGTCCCGGTCTCCAGGACCAGACAGTCCACACCGGCCGCCCGCAGGATGTTGCCGACGGTCAGCCCGGCCGGCCCGGCGCCCACCACGACGACCGGAAAGTGTTGCGGCGTAGGGGAGTTGGAGTGGGGGAACCTCTGCGTCATCGCGTCATTATGGCGGCACTTCACCGTGCCGCCGCGGCCCCCGGGGACGGTCAGCCGAGCCGGGGTATCTCGATCGCCGGGCAGCGGTCCATCACCATGTCCAGGCCCGCCGCGCGGGTCCGCTCGTAGGCCGCCTCGTCGATGACGCCGAGCTGGAACCACACCGCCTTGGCGCCCTTGGCCACCGCCTCGTCCGCGACCGCGCCGGCGAGGTCGCTGTTGACGAACACGTCCACGACGTCCACGTCGAACGGGATGTCCGCGAGCGAGGCGTAACCCTGCTCGCCGTGCACCGTCTCGGCCTTCGGATGCACCGGCACCACGCGCTTGCCGAAGCGCTGGAGCACCTGGGCGACGCCGTACGCCGCGCGCTGCCGGTTCGACGACAGGCCCACCACGGCCCAGGTGTCACCGTGCTGGGTGAGGATCTTGCGGACCGTTGCCTCGTCGCCGTACACCGCCGGCCTCCCGGAATCGTGAAAGAGCTGTCACTGCGCACAACGAGGCAGGGCACGCGGTGATTCCCGTCACCGCCGCCGCCCCTAGCCGCCTCTGTACCCCGCGACGCCGCTAACGGCGCACGGCGACCCGAAAAGCGGGCCGAATATCTGCGTACGCCCGCTCGCACGCCTACGCTCGCCTCGTGCTGCGCATCACCGACGCCCGAACCGGCGAGCCCGTGGACGCAGCCCCCGCGCGGCGGGGGCTCACCCGGGTCGAGGCCCACACCCAGGGGTTCGACCCGGCGAACCTGCGGGTGCTGCTCGTCGCCGACCTGCTCGTACGCGCCCTGGAACTCGGCGGCACGCCCGTGTGGGCGCTGCTCACCGGCGAGCGGCAGCGCGCGGAGCTCCGCGCCGCGGGCGAGGCCCTCGGTGCCCGTCCCTTCGAGGACGGCCGGGACGCCGGCACCGGCCTGGGCGAGGCGCAGGTGCTGCACGTGGCGGGCGAGGGCACCGAAACCCCCGAAGGGCCGTGCCTGGCCGTCGCACCCGTGCACTGGGAGGCGCCCGGCCCACCGGACGCGACCGACCCCGCCGTGCTGCGCCTGACCCTGCTCGCGCACCCCAGACGCGCACCCGTCACGGTCGGCACGGCCGCCCTGGACGAGGCCCGCGACACTCTCGGCCGCTGGCGCCGCGCGGTCGCCGACTGGGCCTCCCGGCCCTCGCGCCCCGTCCCGGACCCGGTGCGCGCGGGGCTGCGCACCGCCTGGGAGGACGACCTGGACACGGCCGGCGTGCTGCGTGTGCTCCGCGCGGTGGAGACCGACCCGGACCTCCCGGACGGCGCCCGCTTCGAGACCTTCGCCTACGCCGACCGCCTGCTCGGTCTCGACCTCACCCGCGACCTGGGCTCACCGGCATGACCCAGCGCACCGACCCGGAACCCCTGCGCCGCCTGGTCGTCCTGCGCCACGCCAAGTCCGCCCGCCCGGAGGGCGTCACCGACCACGAACGCCCCCTCGCCCCGCGCGGCGCGCGCGACGCGCCCGCTGCCGGACGGGTGCTCGCCGACTCCGGCTGTCTGCCCGGCCTCGCCCTGTGCTCCACCGCGCTACGCGCCCGCCGGACCTGGGAACTGGCCGCCGCACAGTGGGGCACGCCACCGCCGGTCCGTCACGACCCGCGCCTGTACCACGCCGGCGTTCCCGAATTGCTGGCCGTGATCCACGAGGTGCCGGCCGAGGTCGAGACGCTGCTCCTGGTCGGCCACAACCCGGGGCTCGAGGACCTCGTCCTGGCACTTGCCGGTGAGGGACTGGACGACACCCTGGACCGCGTCCGCGCGAAGTTCCCGACCTCCGCGGTCGCGGTGCTCTCCTGGCGCGGCACCCGGTGGCGGGACCTCGCCCCCGGCAGCGCCCTGCTCACGTCGCTGACCGTGCCCCGCGGCGGCAAGCGGTAGCCGCGGCGTCCCCTCCGGGTGGCGGCGCATAGGCTGGCCGGATGCAGGACGAGTACCGCACCGTCGCGCGCGCGGGTGTGCACGAGACCGAGATCAACCGCTCCCGCTTCCTGTGCGCCCTCGCCCCGGCGGCCACCGAGCAGGAGGCGCAGGACTTCATCGCGGCCGTCCGCAAGGAGCACGCCGACGCCACCCACAACTGCTGGGCCTATGTCATCGGCGCCGATGCCTCCACCCAGAAGGCCAGTGACGACGGCGAACCCGGCGGCACCGCCGGCGTCCCCATGCTCCAGATGCTGCTGCGCCGCGACGTGCGCTACGTCGTCGCCGTCGTCACGCGCTACTACGGCGGCGTCAAGCTCGGCGCCGGCGGTCTCATCCGCGCGTACGGCGGCGCCGTCGGCGAGGCCCTGGACACGATCGGCACCCGCACCCGGCGCCGCTTCCGGCTGGCCACCGTGACCGTCGACCACCAGCGGGCCGGCAAGGTCGAGAACGACCTGCGGGCCACCGGACGCGACGTGCGCGAGGTGCACTACGGCGAGGAGGTCACCCTCCGGATCGGCCTCCCGGACGCCGACGTCCCCGCCTTCCGCGCCTGGCTCGCCGACGCCACCGCGGGGACGGCCGGATTCGAGCTCGGCGGGGAGGCGTACGGGGACGTCTGACCGGTTTGAAGGCCTTTCACCGCATAACAGGCGAACCCGCACCGGGTCATGACGGAGCGATACGGGAGTAACCGCCCGTGCTGTCAGACCCGCCGGTTACGCTGCGGGGATCATGAGACTGCTGCACACTTCCGACTGGCACCTCGGCCGGTCCTTCCACCGGGTCGGCATGCTCGGTGCCCAGGCCGAGTTCATCGGCCACCTCGTCACCACCGTGCGTGAGCGCGATGTGGACGTGGTGGTCGTGTCGGGAGACGTGTACGACCGCGCGGTGCCGCCGCTCGCCGCGGTCGAGTTGTTCGACGACGCCCTGCACCGTCTCGCCGACCTTGGCGTGCCCACGGTGATGATCTCCGGGAACCATGACTCGGCCCGCCGCCTGGGCGTCGGCGCCGGACTCATGGGGCGGGCGGGCATCCATCTGCGGACCGAACCGGCCGCGTGCGGCACGCCGGTGGTGCTGTCCGACGGGCACGGGGACGTCGCCTTCTACGGGCTTCCCTATCTCGAACCCGCCCTGGTGCGGCACGAGTTCGCGGTGGAGAAGGCCGGCCACGAGACGGTGCTCGCCGCCGCCATGGACCGCGTCCGCGCCGATCTCGCCGGACGCCCGCCCGGCACCCGCTCCGTCGTCCTCGCCCACGCCTTCGTCACCGGCGGCCAACCCAGCGACAGCGAGCGGGACATCGGCGTCGGCGGGGTGGCCGCCGTCCCCGCCGGGGTGTTCGACGGCGTCGACTACGTGGCACTCGGCCATCTGCACGGCTGCCAGACCCTCACCGACCGGGTCCGCTACTCCGGCTCCCCGCTGCCGTACTCCTTCTCCGAGGCCGGCCACCGCAAGACCATGTGGCTCGTCGACCTGGCCGCGGACGGGGCCGTGACCGCCGAGCGCGTGGACTGCCCCGTGCCCCGCGCGCTGGCCCGGCTCCGCGGCACCCTGGAGGACCTGCTCGCCGACCCCGCCCTGGCACGGCACGAGGACGCGTGGGTCGAGGCGACCCTCACCGACCCCGTCCGCCCGGCCGACCCCATGGCCCGGCTCACGGAGCGCTTCCCGCACACCCTCAGCCTCGTCTTCGATCCGGCCCGCACCGCCGACGACCCCGAGGTCTCCTACGCCCGCCGCCTCGCCGGCCGCGACGACCAGCAGATCGCCGAGGACTTCGTGGCCCACGTGCGCGGCACCGGCCCCGACCCACACGAACGAACCGTGCTCCGCGACGCCTTCGACGCGGTCCGCGCGGACGACGCGGAGCGCGAGGTGGCGCGATGAGGCTCCACCGGCTGGACCTCACCGCCTTCGGGCCCTTCGGAAGCACCCAGAGCGTCGACTTCGACGAACTGTCCGCCGCGGGGCTCTTCCTGCTGCACGGCCCCACCGGCGCCGGCAAGACCTCCGTGCTGGACGCCGTCTGCTACGCCCTGTACGGCTCCGTGCCCGGAGCCCGGCAGAGCGGCCAGGGCATGGCACTGCGCAGCGACCACGCCGCCCCGGCCACCCGCACCGAGGTCACCCTCGAGCTCACCGTCGCCGGACGCCGGCTCGAGATCACCCGGCAACCGCCCTGGGAACGGCCCAAGAAGCGCGGCACCGGCACCACCCAGGACAAGGCCCAGACCTGGCTGCGCGAACGCGACGCCGTCTCGGGGGTCTGGAAGGACCTCAGCCGCTCGCACCAGGAGATCGGCGAGGAGATCACCCAGCTCCTCGGCATGAGCCGGGAGCAGTTCTGCCAGGTCGTGCTGCTGCCCCAGGGTGACTTCGCCCGCTTCCTGCGCGCCGACGCCGAGGCACGCGGCAAGCTGCTCGGCCGTCTCTTCGACACGCGCCGCTTCGCCGACGTGGAGAAGCGCCTCGCGGAGCGCCGGCGGGTCACCGAGTCCCGGGTGCGCGAGGGCGACACCGGCCTGCTGGCCGACGCGCACCGGATGCAGCAGGCCGCCGGCGGCACCATGGAACTGCCCGCGCTGGAACCCGGCGAGCCGGGACTGGCCGAGGCGGTGCTGGGCGCGGCCGCCGTCGCCCGCAGCACCGCGCGGGAACAGCTCACCGTCGCCCAGTGCCGCCTCGCCGCCGCGGAGTCCGCCCTGCGGGATGCCGACCGGGACCTGGAGGACGTACGCGAACGCGACCGGCTGCAGCGGCGGTTCGCCGAGGCACGGGAGCGGGCGGCGCGGCTCGAGGAGACCTCCGCGGCCCACCGGGAGGACCAGGCCCGCATGGAGCGGGGCCGGAAGGCGGAAACCGTCGCCCCCGCCCTGGAACTGCGGGACTCCGCCGAGGCAGAGCACCGGCGGGCGGCCGATGCCGAGCAGCGGGCGCGGGCCCTGCTCCCGGCGTCGTCGGCGGACGCGGGAGCGGCCGAACTCGCCGTCGCCGCCCGCAGGGCCGCCGAGGAACTGGGCGGTCTCGAGTCGGCCCGCCGCGCCGAGCGGCGACTGGCGGAACTTTTCGGCGAGCGGGCCGGCCTGGACCGCCAGGAACGCGCCGACGAGGAGGTCCGGGAGGAGGCGGAGAGCTGGCTCGCCGGCTGGGAGGAGACCCGGACCCGGCTGCTGACCCGCATCGAGTCCGCGCAGCAGGCCGCGACCCGGGCCGGGGAACTCGCCGTGCAGCGCGAGCCCGCGCGGCAGCGGCTGAACGCCGCGCGGACGCGCGACCGGCTCACCGTGGACACCCACACGGCCGCCGAGCGGGCCCGCACCGCGCGGGAGCGCGCGCTCACCGCCCGGCAGCACTGGCTCGACCTCAAGGAACAGCGGCTGAACGGCATCGCCGCCGAACTGGCCGCGGGCCTCACCGACGGCGAACCCTGCGCCGTCTGCGGCGCCACCGAACACCCCGCCCCCGCCCGCAAGGTCGACGGACACGTCGACCGCGAGACGGAGGAACGCGCCCTCGCCGACTACCAGAGCGCCGACGACGCCCGCGCGGCGGCCGAGCGGCGGCTCGGCGGGATACGCGAGGCGCTGGCCGCCGCGAGCGCGGAGGCCGGGGACACCCCCACCGAACAACTCTCCCGCGCGGTCGACGAACTGGAGCAGCAGTACGCACAGGCACGGGACGCCGCCTCCGGGCAGCACTCCGCGCAGGAACAACTGCGCGCCGCGGAGCGCGAGCACGAACTGCGGATCGCCGCCCAGCGCGAGGCGGCCGTCCGGGCCGCGTCCCGCGTGGGTCACCGTGAGCGGCTGGACCGGGAACGCGCCGCGCTGGAGGAAGAGTTGGCCCAGGCGCGCGGGGAGGCCGGCAGCGTGGCCGCCCGCGCCGAGCAGCTGGAGCAGAGCGTCGCGCGGCTCACGGACGCCGCCGACGCCGTGCGCGCCGCCGAGACCGCGGCCCAGCGGCTCAAGGAGACCGACGCCCGGCTGTCCGACGCCGCCTTCCGCGCGGGTTTCGACACCCCGCAGGCCGCCGCGGGCGCCCTCCTCGACGACGCCTCCCATCGCGCACTGCAACGGCGCCTCGACGCCTGGCAGCACGAGGAGGCGGCCGTCCGGGCCGTCCTCGCCGAGCCGGAGACCGCGGCCGCCGCGCAACAGCCGCCCGCCGACCTCGCCGCCGCGCAGCGCACCGCCGCGGAAGCCGAGCGCAGGGTGCGCGAAGCGGCCTCCGCCCATGACGCCGCCGCCCGGCGCTGCGCCGAGCTGGACCGGCTGTCCGCGCGGGCCACCGCCTCGGTACGCCGGCTGGGGCCGCTGCGCGAGGAGTACGACCGGGTGGCCCGTATGGCCGGTCTCGCCGCCGGCACCTCCGCGGACAACGAACGCCGGATGCGGCTTGAGTCGTACGTCCTCGCCGCCCGCCTCGAACAGGTCGCCGCCGCCGCGACCGCACGGCTGCACCGCATGTCGTCCGGGCGCTACACCCTCGTGCACTCCGACGACCGCACCGGCCGCGGCCGCAGCGGACTCGGGCTGCACGTCGTCGACGCCTGGACCGGACGCGAGCGGGACACCGCGACCCTTTCGGGCGGCGAGACCTTCTTCGCCTCGCTCGCCCTCGCGCTGGGCCTGGCGGACGTCGTCACCGACGAGGCCGGCGGGGTGCGGCTGGACACCCTCTTCATCGACGAGGGTTTCGGCAGCCTGGACGACCAGACGCTCGACGAGGTCCTGGACGTCCTGGACTCCCTGCGCGAGCGCGACCGCAGTGTGGGCATCGTCAGCCATGTCGCCGATCTGCGGCGGCGGATACACGTCCAGCTCGAGGTCGTGAAGGGCCGCTCCGGTTCGGAACTGCGACAGCGCGGAACGCGCTAGCAGCGGCTCACCGTCCCAGCGGACGGCGCGGCAACGGCGAGGAGCACACTGACGTGGCCGCCGCGCTCGCGGCCGGCGGCGACCCCGGTTCGTCCTGGTGGACTGCCGCTCCACCGACGCACGGGACCAGGGCCACGTCCCCGGCGTGGTGCACCTGCCCTCGCCCTCGCCCAACTCGGCCATCAGGTCAAGGAGATGCTCGGCGGATCGAGTACTGGGTGGGCGAGGGACTGCAGTTCGAAACCTGGCGCGGACGCGGACACCGCGCCGCCGACCCGCTGACCGCACCCGCGGCGGCCGACGACTCCACATGCTGAACCCCCGCGTCCGGTAGTCCGGACGACCCGATAGGTTCTGCGCCATGGTGCGATACGCGGAGCCGGGCACGGTGCAGTGGGTGGAGTCGGGCGGAGGACCGCTCATCGCGGTGCCGGAGACCGTACTGCCGTTCTGGACGGGTGCCGACGGTGAGGAGACGGCCTCGGACTACGACCGGGCCTGCGAGGTGGACGGGCTCGTCGGGCTCCTCCCGGTCGGCGACGCCGCGGCCCTGGTCCTCGGCGACGAGCCCGCCGCCACCGCCTTCCTCCCCGACCACAGCACCCTCGTCCGGTGGGTCGCCGGGGACTCGGAGGCGGAGCTGCTCGCGAGCGTCCCGGCGGCGCTGCACACCGCGCGGTGGCAGACCGAGGTGCGGTGGAAGGTGCCGGGCACCGTCCTGCTGTTCGACGCGGCCTGGCCGGGATCGCACTCCACGGGCACCGACCATGCACGCCTCACGCTCGCCCCCGGCAGCTACGCGGTCCGCGCGGCCGCGGTGCAGCCGGGCCCGGAAACCTGGCTGGTCCTGGTGCAGTTCCGACCGTTGCCCTGACCGGCGGCCCGCCGTCAGGGCGGTCGCGCCCGCGTGCTTCCCCGCCGGCCGCTGGGGCATGCCCGACGACCCCGCCCGCCTCATCGCCTGGCCGGCCATGGACGAGGCGAGCTGGATCACCGGACAGGTCATCGGCTCCGAGGGCCGTTTCCGGCGCTGACCCGGCTCACAGGGCCGACAGTTCGTCCACCAGGTCGTCCAGACCCAGCGATCCCTGGGAGAGCGCGGCCATGTGCCAGGCCTTGAGGTCGAAGGCGTCGCCGTGGCGCTTGCGTGCGTTCTCCCGGCCCAGCAGCCACGCCCGCTCACCGAGCTTGTAGCCGATCGCCTGGCCCGGGATGGTCAGATACCGGGTCATCTCGCTCTCCACGAAGTCCGCCGGGCGGCTGCTGTGCGCCCCGAAGAACTCCTCGGCGAGCTCGGGGGTCCAGCGCTCGCCCGGGTGGAACGGCGAGTCCGCCGGGATCTCCAGCTCCAGGTGCATGCCGATGTCGACGATCACCCGGGCCGCCCGCATCATCTGCGCGTCCAGATAGCCGAGCCGCTCCTCCGCGTCCGCGAGGAACCCGAGCTCGTCCATCAGCCGCTCCGCGTACAGCGCCCAGCCCTCGGCGTTGGCGCTGACCCCGCCCACCGACGCCTGGTAGCGGGAGAGGTTCTCGGCCACGTGCACCCACTGCGCCAGCTGGAGGTGATGGCCGGGGACGCCCTCGTGGTACCAGGTGGAGACCAGGTCGTAGACGGGGAAGCGGGTCAGTCCCATGGTGGGCAGCCAGGTGCAGCCCGGCCGGGAGAAGTCCTCCGACGGCGGCGTGTAGTACGGCGCCGCCGCGCTGCCGGCCGGGGCGATCCGCGCCTCCACCCTCCGCACCCGCTCGGCGAGGTCGAAGTGGGTGCCGTCCAGGGCCTCGATCGCCCGGTCCATCAGGCCCTGGAGCCACTCGCGGACCTCGTCGACGCCCTCGATGTGCCGGCCGTGCTCGTCCAGGTACGCCAGCGCCACCCACGGGGTGGCGGCGCCCGGAAGGATCCTCTCGCCCTCCTCCTTCATCTCGCCGAGCAGCCGGTGGTACTCGGACCAGCCGTACGCGTACGCCTCGTCCAGGTCCAGGTCGGTGCCGTTGTAGTAGCGGGACCAGCGGGCGTAGCGCTCCCGGCCCACGGTGTTCGGCGCGCCCTCGATGGCCGGCGCGTACACGTCGCGCATCCAGTCCCGCAGCTCCACCACGGCCGCGGTCGCCATGCGGGCGCCCTCGTCCAGCTCCGCGCGCAGTGCCTGTGGGCCCGCGGCCGCGAACTCCTCGAACCAGCCGCGCCCCTCGCCCGTGTCCGCCCACTCGCTCAGCTGGCCGATGAACGTCTCCGTCGGCCGCGGAGCCGCGTACAGCTTGCGCTCCAGGCCCAGCTCGAGGGACTCCCGGTAGCCCGCCAGTGCGGCGGGGACTGCGCGCAGCCGCTGGGCGATCGCCGCCCAGTCCTCCTCCGTCTCGGCCGGCGTCACGGTGAACACCTCCCGCACCGAGTGCGCGACCGTGCCCAGATTGCCCACCGAGCGCAGCCCCTCGTCGGCCTCGTGCACGGCCAGCTCCGCGGTGAGCCGCTCACGCAGCAGGCGCGCGCAGCGGCGCTCGACGTCGCTGTCCGCGCCGGGCAGCCGCTCGGCCTCGTCGAGCCGCGCGAGCGTGGCCCGGTTCAGCTCGGCGAGGGCCTCCTGGCCGGCGGGCGAGAGATCGGGCAGCCGAGAGGAACTCTCCTTGACGCCGAGGTAGGTTCCGGTGACCGGATCGAGGGCGATGAGCTCGTCGACGTAGGCGTCGGCGACCTGACGGGGAAGCGCACTGTTGGTCTGTGACATGCGGACCATCCTGGTACGCGGCCCGCCGCGCGTCACCCGGATTGAGCCGAGGGCGAAGCCGGCAGTATCGGCCCGCAGTCCCACTGCTGGAAGATCAGCCGCGTCTCCACCCGCGCCACCTCGCGCCGGGAGGTGAACTCGTCGAGCACCAGCCGCTGCAGATCCGTCATGTCCGCGACCGCCACATGCACCAGATAGTCGTCGGGGCCGGTCAGATGGAACACGGTCAGCGACTCCGGCAGCGCCCGGATCCGTTCCACGAACGGCCCGACCAGCTCCCGGCGGTGCGGTCTGACCTGCACCGAAAGCAGCGCCTGCAGACCTCGGCCCAGTTTGGCCGGGTCCAGCTTCAGCCGGTGCCCGAGGATCACGCCCGAGCGGCGCAGACGGGTCACCCGGTCCAGACAGGTGGACGGTGCGACCCCGACCTGCGCGGCAAGATCCCGATACGTCGCCCGGGCGTCGTTCTGCAACAGCCGCAGCAGATGAAGGTCCACCGGATCCAGTACGACAGATTCGGCCACGGGCCGAACGTAACACGGGAATCCGCGCTCGCGCCCCGGCCGGTGTTCACCCTTCCGTACATGGACCTGGGCATGGACACGCTACGCACCACCAGAGCACTCGCCACCGAGGCCGTGCACGCCGGCCGGGACGACCTCGCCGGACTCGGACTGCACGCCCCGCCGATCGACCTGTCCACCACCTACCCCTCGTACGACAGCCGCGCGGAGGCCGCCCGCATCGACGCCTTCGCCACCACCGGCGCCGAACCGGACGGCCCGCCCGTCTACGGGCGGCTCGGCAACCCCACCGTCGCCCGGTTCGAGACGGCCCTCGCGCGGCTGGAGGGCACCGAGTCGGCGGTCGCGTTCGCCAGCGGCATGGCCGCGCTCAGCGCCGTGCTCCTGGTGCGCGGCTCGATGGGGCTGCGGCACGTCGTCGCCGTACGACCGCTGTACGGATGCAGCGACCATCTGCTGACCGCCGGGCTGCTCGGCTCCGAGGTGACCTGGACCGACCCGGCCGGCATCGCCGACGCGCTGCGCCCGGACACCGGCCTGGTGCTGGTCGAGTCCCCGGCCAACCCCACGCTCGCCGAGATCGACCTGCGGGCCGTCGCCCACGCCTGCGGCTCCGTGCCGCTGATGGTCGACAACACCTTCGCCACTCCGGTGCTGCAGCGCCCGGCCGAGCACGGGGCCCGGCTGGTGCTGCACAGCGCCACCAAGTACCTCGGCGGTCACGGTGACGTCCTGGCGGGCGTGGTGGCCTGCGACGAGGAGATCGCCGGGCAGCTGCGCCAGGTACGGTTCGCCACCGGCGGCGTGCTGCATCCGCTGGCCGGCTACCTGCTGCTGCGGGGCCTGTCGACCCTCCCGGTGCGGGTACGGGCCGCGTCCGCGAGCGCCGCGGAACTCGCCGCCCGGCTCGCCGCAGACCCGCGCGTGACCCGGGTGCACTACCCGAGCATCGGCGGGGCGATGGTCTCGTTCGAGGTGCAGGGCGACCCGCACGAGGTGATCGCCGGGGTACGGCTGATCACCCCGGCGGTGAGCCTTGGCAGCGTGGATTCCCTCATCCAGCACCCGGCGTCCATCAGCCACCGCATCGTGGACGCCGACGACCGCAGGGACGCCGGGGTCAGCGACCGGCTGCTGCGGCTCTCGGTCGGCCTGGAGGACGTCGAGGACCTGTGGGCCGACCTGGACGCGGCCCTGGGGGAGCGGACCGGCACGCCCGCCCGGCAGGAGACGCTGGCTCAGAGCTGAGGCCCCGCACCGCACCCACGGCAACGGTTCGGCGATCCCCGCCGGGCCGTTGTCGCCCGACGCTTTGACCTCATGACGTCCCCGGTCGCGGTGCACGGAACCCGCCGACGGGCTCCCCGAACTCCCGCACCCCGCGCGCCGGCACGGCGTCCAGGCGGGCCGTGACGACCAGGGTGCCCTCCTCGATCTGGTATTCGAGAGGAAGGCCCAGGCCGCGCATCGCGGCGACCATGCCGGTGTTGGACGCCTGTGTCACGGCGTACACCTGCGAGCAGCCCGCCTCGGCCGCCATCGACACCAGCCGGGCGAGGAGCCGTGCGCCGATGCCCCGGCGCTGCCAGGTGTCCTCCACGATCAGCGCGACCTCGGTCTCGTCTCCGTCCCACATCAGATGACCGAGGGCGACGACGCGGCCCGCATCGGTCTGCGCGACCAGTGTCCGCCCGAAGCGCGGGCTCAGCAGGTGGTTGAGGTAGCGGTTCGCGTCGCCGACCGGCCCGTGGTAACGCCTGCGCAGGGTCTCGGTGGAGCACCGCTCGTGCATCGCCCGCGCGGCGGCCAGATCGCCGCTGTCCGCCCGGCGCACGGAGATGTCACGGCCCTCCGGCAGGGTGAGCACGTCACGGCCGCGCGGCATGCGCGGTCCCAGCCGGGTGTCGAGTTCCACCAGCGCGCGGGCCCGCGCGAACTCGGTGGGGGTGAACGGCAGATACGGCCGTTCGACGGTGAGCACCCCGCCCCCGGGGGCACGCAGCCGGATCACGGTGCCCTCCAGCGAGCCCTCCGCCGGGACCGTCCCGGCCGGCGCGGAGGGGTGGGAGCGGATGGTGCACCGCCCGAGTAACTGACGCAGGGCCAGCGGAAGTTCGGCGGAGTCCGTGGCGGTACGGGTGGCCAGTCCCAGCACCCGGGTCGGAGGGTCCACCAGATCGTGGGCGTCGGCCCGCTCGGTCCAGGTGTCCCGGCCCCCGGCGAGCGACACCGCTGCGGAGAGGTCCGTTCCCGCCGGTGCGCGCAGCAGGAACTCGTCGACGGTGTCCTCGCCCAGCGGGTGCGTCTGCAGGCTCAGGATGTCGACCCCTCGCTCGGCCAGCACCGTGCACAGCGCGGCCAGCGAGCCCGGCTCGTCCTTGACCGTCGTGCGCATCCGCCACAGCACGCGCTCCCCGGCCGTGGCGGAGGGCGGCGGGGCGTCGCCGGTATGGTGCGCCGGCGGTGCGTGGCCGTGGCGTCGTGTCCACCACGAGTGGAAGGCCGCCGTGCACCGCGCGGGGAGTCCGGTCGGGTGCCACCGGCGGCGCGCGAGGCCTCCGTGTCGGGCGTACATCACTTCGGACATGTCTCGACTCATACAGCCCACTGTGAAGGAATCGTGTTGCGCGATCACGAACGCACGGTGACTGATGAGTAAAGGCGGCGTACTTCTGTCCGAATCGCTGCGTTACTGGCCGAAGAGGCCCGGGCGGCAGCGTCTTGGGGAACAGCACGGAGCCGTCCCGCTCCCGCATCCGCACCGTCAGCTCACCGCTGTCGCCGAGACGTTCGACGCACTGGCGTCAGCCCGTGGCGCGGCTGCCGTCCAGGATGACGCGGGCGACCAGTGCCGGGTCGTCGTTCATCGGGACATGACCGCAGCCGGGCAGCCGGACCAGCCGCGCCCTGGGAATGATCCGCTTGGCGCGGACACCCTGACGGGGGAACAGCAGCCGGTCCCGGGCACCCCAGGCGACGGTCACCGGGATGCCGGGCACGTCCTCGGTGAACTGTACGGTGATGCCCGCGCGGAGGGTCTCGGCGAAGCCGGTGGCTCCGGCGAGCGCGAGCGTCTCGGCGACCACGGCCTCCGGCGAACGCCGCCCGGGGCGGGCGTAGATGGTGCTGGTCAGCGCCCAACGGCCGGCCGCGGAACGGGCGAGGTGCTCGACCAGCGGCGGCGGCATCCGCTCGGCGATCCGCCGCATGCCGGACAGCACGGCGAAGGCGTACCGCCGTTCGTTCTGGGTCCAGAAGCCCGCCGGAGACAGGGCGGTGACGGACCGGACGAGTCGCTCGCGGCCGAGCTCCAGGGCCAGCAGACCGCCGAGCGAGTTGCCCGCCACGTGCGGCCGTTCCAGCTCCAGCGCCTCGCACAGCGCGCCGAGCGCGGCGTTCATGGTGGGCAGGTCGTGGGCGAGGCCGTCGGGCAGCGCGGGGGAGGCGCCGAATCCGGGCAGGTCCACGGCGATCACCTCGCGCTCGGTCGCGAGGATGTCCACCACCGGGTCCCAGGCCTGGCGGTGATGGCCGATGCCGTGCAGCAGGAGCAGCGGTTCGCCCCGGCCCACGCGCGCGTAGGACAGGGTCACGGTCTGCGGGCCGAGGGGAGAGGTGACCTTGAAGAAGACGGTCGCGGACATGAGGCTGCTCCTCGTCTGGGACTCGCGGAAAAGGACGCCGCCCGGCGCCGTAGACAGCTTGTCAGCAATTGCTACCCACGGGTAGCCCCCGCTCGGGGCATTCCGGCGCCGCCTGGACACGGCCGCGCGCGTCGGTTGGGATGGTGGCGTGACCACCGACACCCTGACCGGCGTCTTCGAAGAGCACCGTCCCGTTCTCCAGGGGGTCGCCTACCGCATGCTGGGCCGGGTGGCCGACGCGGAGGACGTCGTCCAGGAGGCGTGGCTGCGCTGGTCGGGCGGCGACCGGTCCGCGGTACGCGAGCCCCGCGGCTATCTGGTGCGCGTCACCACCCGCCTCTCCATCGACCGGCTGCGCCAGATCAAGGCACGCGGCGAGACCTACGTCGGCCCGTGGCTGCCCGAGCCGTACGTCACCGACTTCGGCGGCACCGCCCCGGACACCGCCGAGCGGGCCGTGCTCGCCGACTCCGTCTCCCTCGCCGTCCTCGTCGTGATGGAGTCCCTGTCGCCGCTGGAACGCGCGGTGTTCGTCCTGCGGGAGGCCTTCGGTTATCCGTACGCCGACATCGCGGCCATGCTCGACCGCGGCGAACCGGCCGTACGCCGGCTCGCCGGACGCGCCCGCAAGCACATCAAGGAGCGGCGCCCGCGCTACGACGTCGATCCCGCCCGGCGGCGCGACCTCACGGAGCGTTTCCTGGCCGCGGCGGCCGGCGGCGACCTGGCGCAGCTGATGGAACTGCTCGCGCCGGACGTACGCCTCGTCGGCGACAGCGGCGGCAAGTCCCGCGCCCCGCTGCGAGTCCTGGAGAGCGCCGACCACGTGGGGCGCTTCCTCATCGGCGTGGCCGGCAAGGGGATTCAGGACCCCGCCGTCCGCTTCCTGGAGCTCAACGGCGGTCCCGCGGTGCTCGTCCTGTCGGGCGGCAGGCCCGACACCGTCCTCCAGCTCGACATCGCCGAAGAGCGCGTCCAGACGGTGTACGTCGTCCGCAACCCCGACAAGCTCCGCGCACTCGTGCCGTAGGAGCCGGTTCCCGCCCAGCGGCCCCCGTCATGCCATGACGGCGGCCCCGCCGTGGCGCCGATTGGTATTGACCAAGGGTGAGGGCCGCCTTATGGTCGCAGACAAGTGAAACAACCTTTAATAAACAAGGGCGCTAAAACGCGACCGTACTCGGCGATCGTGGAGGACAGGGTGGGGACCACGCAGCTGGAAACGGTGCCGGAACCGAAGTACTGGCACCTCAAGACCGTGCTGAGCGAGGCACTGGACTCGGAGTTCTCGGTGGGTGAGATCCTGCCCAACGAGCGCGATCTCGCCGCCCGCTTCGGTGTCGCCCGCGCCACGCTCCGTCAGGCCCTGGAACAGCTCGAGCTGGAAGGCCGGCTGCAGCGCCGTCGCGGGGTCGGCACCACCGTCGCCCCGCCGCGCATGGGCGTCTCCGTCGGCTCGGAGCGGCACGCCTGGCCGGGCGGGCCGCTCGACGCCTGGCAGCCGCTCGACTGCGCCCTGGAGGTACCGCCCTCCGCCGTCGCCGAGACCCTGGCCACCGGCCGCGACGAGCCCGTGCACGTCGTGCGCCGCTCCCGTGTCACCCACGGCCAGCCCGTGGCCGCGGAACTGCTGTACATCCCGGCGGAGTCGGTCCCCGACCTGTCCGGCATCGACGCGCCCTCCGGGGCGGCACGCGCGCGTGCGGTGCTGCGTGAACTGCAGCGACTGGAGCTGGAACGGCAGGAGAACGCCGTCGAGCTCGGTTCCGCCCGCGCGGACGACGCCCGGGAACTGGACCGTCTGCCGGGCGCGCCCGTCCTGGTCGTCACCACGCGCTTCATCGCCCGCGGACGCACCGCGGCGCTCTCCGTGGCCACGTACCGCGCGGACACCTGCCGGCTGACGTTCGGCGACTCCGGCGATGTGCAGATCCACCACGGCCCGGAACGCCACGCATCCTGACGGACGTCGGACGCCCGGGCCGCCGCGCGGGCGTCAACGGCGTGCGGTCACCGTGCCCTCCACCGCGAACAGTTGCTCTTCCACGTGGTCGAGCGCGAGCCGCACCGCGCCCGTGGCGACCGCCGCCTCGCCCAGCAGGGACAGGGCGACCTTCGGCGGACGCAGGCAGTAGCGGGCCAGCTCCCCGCGCAGCGGCTCCAGCACGTCGTCCAGGCCGGCCGCCCAGCCGCCGATCACGACCAGCTCCGGGTCGAGGGCCAGCACCAGCGCCGCCACGTCGTGGACCAGCCGGTGGATGAAACGGTCCATGGCCGCGAGCGCCCGCTGATCGCCCTTCCGGGCCTGGGCGAAGACCTCCGTGACCGCCTGCTCGTCCAGCGGGTGCAGCGGCTGGTCCGTGGTGGACAGCAGCGTCTCCGGGGTCGCCTCCCGGCCCAGCAGATGCAGCGCCCCGATCTCACCGGCCGCCCCGCCGTACCCCCGGTGCAGCCGTCCGCCGATCAGCGATCCGGCGCCCGGGCTCAGCCCGGCCAGCACGAACACCACGTCGTCGGTCTCCCGCGCGGCGCCCTTCCAGTGCTCGGCGACGACCGCGGCGTTCGCGTCGTTCTCCACCAGCACCGGACACTTGAAGGACCGGCCCAGCCGCTCGCCGAGCCCCAGCCCCGTCCAGCCGGGCAGCGCCGTACCCAGCGCCACCGTGCCGTCCGCCTCGACGATCCCCGGGGTGCCCACGCCGACGGCCCGCAGGGAGCCGCGCGGCACACCGGCCCGGTGCAGCAGCTCCGCGACGGCCGTGCCGACCCTCTCCAGCCGCTCGTCGGCGTCGACCGTCTCGTCGACATGGCTCGCCTCCGCGCCGATCACCCGGCCGTCCAGATCGGCCAGCAGCGCGGCCACCCGGTGCACGCCGATCTCCAGGCCGAGCAGATGCCCCGCCTCGGCCCGGAACCGGAACCGACGCGCCGGCCGCCCCTGCCGCCGGGCGGCACCCTCCTCCGCCGCCGCCTCCACGACGAGACCCGCCTCCATGAGCCCCTCGACGACGCCCTCGACGGTCGGCCGGGACAACCCGGTGACCCGGGTGACCTCGGTCAGCGTCGCGCAGTCCGTGGCCCGCAACGCGTGCAGCACCACCGCGGAGTTGATCCTTCGCAACAGCGAGGGATCCCCGCCGCTCAGCCGACGCACCGTCCGCCCTCCCCGCTCGCACGCGTGTTGGCCGGATCGTACTCGGCGCCGACAACCCCGGCGACCTCCGGCCGGCGCGCCCCCAGGCACACCGGGCGAAGCCAGGTCATCCCGGCGCCACGAAGCCCGACTCGTAGGCCGTGATCACCGCCTGGGTCCGATCGCGCACCCCCAGCTTCGTCAGGACGGCGCTCACATGGCTCTTCACGGTCTCCGTCCCCACCACGAGCCGTGCGGCGATCTCCGCGTTGGCCAGGCCCCGCGCCATCAGACGCAGCACCTCCTGCTCGCGCTCGGTCAGCCGCGCCCGCTCCAGCACCGCCCGCGCGGCGCGGTTGCCGCCGTCGTCGCCGTACTCGGCCGCGAGCCGTCGCACCGAGGCGGGAAACAGCAGCGACTCGCCCTCGGCGACCAGCCGCACCGCGTGCACGATCTCCGCGGGCCGGGCGCGCTTCAGCAGAAACCCGTCCGCGCCCGCGCGCAGTGCCCCGTACACGTACTCGTCGTTCTCGAACGTCGTCACCACGAGGATCTTCGGCGGCGCCTCGATCGCCCGCAGCAGCGCGCGCGTGGCCTCGATCCCGTCCAGCAGCGGCATGCGTACGTCCATGGCGACCACGTCCGGCCGCAGTTGCCGCACCAGCGGAATCACCGCCGCACCGTCGGCTGCCTCCCCGACCACCCCGATGTCGGGCTGCGCCTCCAACACGGCCCGCAGACCGGCGCGTACGAGAGGTTCGTCGTCGACGAGCAGAACGGTGACCGGCATCCGGCCAGCGTAGATCAGCGCAACGGCAGCTCCACCCGCACCTGCCAGTCGCCCCCCGCGGGACCGGTGTGCGCCTCCCCGCCCAGCAGCGCCGCGCGCTCGCGCATGCCGCGCAGACCGCTGCCCCGGCCGGACTCGGAGGTCACCCCGGTGAGCGGATTGCGGACCTCCAGGTCCAGCCAGCCGTCGCCGACCGCGACACGGACCCGCACGGGGACGGCACCCGCGTGCCGCAGCACATTGGTGAGGGCCTCCTGGAGGATCCGGTACCCCTCGCGGGACACCGGCCCGGGCACGGTGTCCAGGGGCCCGGTCACATCGGCGTCGACCTTCGCGCCGGAGGTCCGCGCGGACTCCAGCAGCCGGCCGGCGTCCGCGAGGGTCGGCCGGGCGGCGGCCGGACGGCCGGACTCGCGCAGCACGCCGAGGACCCGCTCCAGGTCCTCCAGCGCGGCCCGGCCGGTCTCCTCGATGGCGTCCAAAGCCCGGTCGGTGAAGGCGGGATCGCCCGCCGCGCGGGCGGCACCCGCCTGCACGACGGCCAGGGTCAGCGCGTGTCCGATGGAGTCGTGGAGTTCCCGGGCGATGCGCGTGCGTTCCAGGAGCTGCTCGGTCCGCTCCTCCAGCGCGGCCAGCCGCTCGGCGGGGGAGGGACCGAGCAGACGGTGCGCCAGTGCCGTGATCAGCCGGCCCGGCACGACCACGGTCACCGCCATGGCCGCCAGCGCCGGAGGGAGCAGCAGGACGTGCCACCAGCGATGGCCCTCGAGCAGGTGCAACGCGCCGGAGGCCGTGTCCCCGCGGAACGGCGCCGCCGCCAAGTCCACCACGGCCACCAGCAGTTGCACGATGATCACGGAGGTCACGCAGCCGATCAGCAGCCGCGCCTGAAGCCATACGACGAGCCTGCCCCGGTCGGTCCAGGAGGCGGACGGCGCGACCACGATGCCGGTGCTCTCACCGTCCGGCCGCTGACCGGTCAGCAACAGCCTGGCCTGCAACCCCTCCACGGTGCGCATCGCCGGCACCAGCCCGGCGGGCACGAGCAGCAGCGCCGCCGCCACCCAGGTCCACCACGCCTCCTGAATGAACAACCACATCGACGGCCACACCATCGCGATGAACAGATGCAGCAGTCGTGTGTATGTCACCGTCCGACCCAACGGGCGCAGCAAGCCGACCATGCCGTCATCGTGCCGGAGGCCACCGACGGCGGTCCTCCCCCGCACGGGGGAGACGCTCTCCACCGCCGGGGGAGGACCCGCCCCCGTACGAGCCGTCACGCTGCTGCCATGACCAGCATCGACGTCCAGGACCTCACCAAGGAGTACGGCACCCGGCGAGCCGTCGACCACCTCAGCTTCCGCGTCCTTCCCGGCCGCGTCACCGGGTTCCTCGGCCCCAACGGCGCCGGCAAGTCCACCACGATGCGCCTGGTGCTCGGCCTCGACCACCCCACATCCGGCTCCGCCACCCTCGGCGGCAGCGCCTACGCCACCCTCACCGAACCCCTGCGCCGGGTCGGCGCCCTGCTCGACGCACACGCCGCCCACGGCTCCCGCTCCGGCCACGACCATCTGCGCGTCCTGGCGGCGAGCCACCGGATCGCGGACAGCCGGGTGGACGCGGTGCTCGAGGAGACCGGACTCGGGCCGGTGGCACGCAGGCGGGTGCGGACGTACTCCCTGGGGATGCGCCAGCGGCTGGGCATCGCCGCCGCGCTGCTCGGCGACCCGGAGGTCATCATGCTCGACGAGCCCTCCAACGGCCTCGATCCGGAAGGCATCGTGTGGATCCGTACCCTGCTGCGCCGGCTCGCGGACGAGGGACGGACGGTCCTGGTCTCCAGCCACCTCATGAACGAGACCGCCTCTTTCGCCGACCACCTCGTCGTCCTCGGCCGGGGCCGGCTGCTGGCCGACACCCCGATGCGGGAGTTCATCGACGCGCGTGTGCGCCCCGCCGTCCGCATCCGCACCTCCGAACCCGCCGCCCTCCGGCGCGTCCTCGCCGGCCACGGTCACGAGGTCGTGGCACACCCCGACGGCCACTGGACCGTCCCCGACGCCCGCGTGGACGACATCGGTCGCCTCGCCTCTGCCGCGGGGGTGCCGATCCTCGAACTCACGACGGACGAGGGCACACTGGAACAGGCCTACCTGGACCTGACCGCCGCCGAGACCGAGTTCGCGGCACAGCCCCGGGAGGCCTGACCCATGCGGTTCGCACCCGTGCTCCACTCCGAGTGGCTGAAGATCCGTACGGTCCGTGCGCTTCCAGGAGCGCTGCTGGCGCTGTTCGCCACGACCACGGCGTTCTCCGCGATCGCCGGGATCTCGAGTACGTCGGACCCCGAGTTCGACCCGCTGTTCACGGCCCTGTCCGGAGCCGCCCCGGGACAGATCGCCGCCATCTCCTTCGGCGCCATGGCGGTATCGGCGGAGTACCACAACGGCGCCGTGCGACTCTCGCTGGCCGCGGTCCCGCAGCGCGGACGCTGGTTCGCCGCCAAGGCCACGGCCGTCGCCGTTCCCGCCCTGGTCGTGAGCCTGCTGACCGCCCCTGTCGCCCTCCTCGTGGCCCGGGCGGGGCTCGGCCGGGCGGCGAGCGGCCTCAGCGCCGCCGAGCAGGTCCGGGGTGTGGTGGGCTGTGCCCTGTACCTGACGCTGATGGCGCTGTTGGCCGCGGGCCTGGCGACCGTGCTGCGCAGCGGAGTCGCCACGCTGTCCGTGCTGATCCCCTTCGTCCTGGTCGTGTCGTTCGTGATCGGCGACTCGGCCGGTACGGTCGTCGACTTCCTGCCCGATCGAGCCGGACAGATCGTGCTGCACGAGACCTACGACGGAACCCTCGGCCCCTGGTCGGGACTTGGGGTGACCGCGCTGTGGACGGCCGGCGCCCTTCTGGCCGGGGTATGGAGCCTGCGGCGACGGGACGCCTGACCGGGAGTCGGCTGACGGGCCGCCAACTGTCAGTGGCGGCGGGTTTACTGGTCCCATGAACATCGCGCAGCACATCGCCCTGATCGACGAGCTGTGCTTCCGCCCCTTCCCGGCGGAGCACGGCCCGTCGGATGTGGGCTTCGGGGGACCCGGCCATCATGTCGCCGTGCTGCAGACCGGCGACGGCCCGGGCGGCGATCCCGCTCAGTGGGCGGTGACGGTGGACCAGTTCGAGAAGGACCGCGACGCCGTGTACGAGGTTCTGGCGTCCCGCTGGGGGGACACCGACCCCTGGAACCTGCAGACGGTCCTGCTGCGCACGGCACAGGAGGAGATACCGGAGCCGTGGCAGTGGCTCGGCCTCCGCGCGAACGTGGCCTGGCTGTGGGAGGTGCAGGGCACCGGCCGCTGGGTCGCCGTGGCGGTCGCGGACCGGGACGCGGCCGACGCGATCCAGCTGCTGGCGGTGGTCACGGAGACCGCGCCGCCCTGAGCCCCGGCCGTCACCGGTCCGCCGCGGCCTCCCGCAGCCGTCCGAACTCCTCCGCCAGCGTGGCGGGTGTCCAGTGCGCGTTCAGCCCGCTTGGATTGGGCAGCACCCACACACGGGTCCCGCCGATGGTCCGCACCTGCGGGCCCACCCGGGCCCTGGGATCGTCGAACGCCGCACGGTAGGCGGTCACGCCCAGCACGGCCAGCCACCGCGGACGCAACCGGGCCACCTTCACGGCGAGCAGCCGCCCGCCCTCCCGGTACTCCTCGGCGCTCAGCTCGTCGGCCCGCGCGGTCGCCCGCGCCACCACATTGGTGATGCCCAGCCCGTACGACAGCAGCTCCCCCTGCTCAGCGGGCGGCAGCAGCCTGGGAGTGAAGCCCGAGCGGTGCAGCGCGGGCCAGAAGCGGTTGCCCGGGCGTGCGAAGTGATGACCGGTCGCCGCCGTCATCAGACCCGGGTTGATGCCGCAGAACAGCACGCGCAGGCCGCCCGCGGCCACATCCGGCACCAGCCGGTCGCGGGCGGCCTCCAGTTCCTCCTGAGTGAAGCGCTTCAGAGGATCGCCCCGGGGGTGTAGCCGGCGGCCTCCGGGTGCTGCTTCACGATCTCGTCGATGCGGCGCACCACGGCCGTCACCTGGTCGCTCGCGGCACCGGTGAAGGACAGCTTGTCCGCCATCAGCGCCTCCAGCTCCTCCCGGCCGAGCGGCAGCCGCTCATCGGCGGCGAGCTTGTCGAGGAGGTCGTTGCGCTCGGCCCCCTGCTCGCGCATCGCCAGGGCCGTGGCGACGGCGTTCTCCTTGATCGCCTCGTGCGCGACCTCACGGCCCACGCCCGCGCGCACCGCGCCCATCAGCACCTTGGTGGTGGCGAGGAACGGCAGATAGCGGTCCAGCTCCCGGGCGACGACCGCCGGGAAGGCGCCGAACTCGTCGAGCACCGTCAGGAAGGTCTCCAGCAGGCCGTCCAGCGCGAAGAACGCGTCCGGCAGCGCCACCCGGCGCACCACCGAGCAGGACACGTCGCCCTCGTTCCACTGGTCGCCGGCCAGCTCGCCGGTCATCGAGGCGTAGCCGCGCAGGATCACCATCAGGCCGTTGACGCGCTCGCAGGAGCGGGTGTTCATCTTGTGCGGCATCGCGGAGGAACCGACCTGGCCCGGCTTGAATCCCTCGGTGACCAGTTCGTGCCCGGCCATCAGCCGGATCGTCTTCGCCAGCGACGACGGCGCGGCGGCCAGCTGCACCAGAGCCGTGACGACCTCGTAGTCGAGGGAGCGCGGGTAGACCTGGCCGACCGAGGTGAAGACCTCGGAGAAGCCCAGGTGACCGGCGATGCGCCGCTCCAGCTCCGCCAGCCTGTCCGCGTCCCCGCCGAGCAGGTCCAGCATGTCCTGCGCCGTACCGACCGGGCCCTTGATGCCGCGCAGCGGATAGCGCCCCAGCAGCTCCTCCACCCGGCCGTACGCGACGAGCAGTTCGTCGGCCGCCGTCGCGAAACGCTTGCCCAGGGTGGTGGCCTGCGCGGCCACGTTGTGCGAGCGGCCGGCCATGACCAGCTCGCCGTACTCACCGGCCAGCCGGCCCAGGCGCGTCAGCACGGCCACCGCGCGGTCGCGGATCAGCTCCAGGGAGAGCCGGATCTGCAGCTGCTCGACGTTCTCGGTGAGGTCCCGGGAGGTCATGCCCTTGTGCACGTGCTCGTGCCCGGCGAGGTCGTTGAACTCCTCGATCCGTGCCTTCACGTCATGCCGGGTGACCTTCTCGCGCTCGGCGATCGAGGCCAGGTCGACCTGGTCGAGGACACGCTCGTAGTCGGCGATCACCGCGTCGGGAACCTCGATCCCGAGGTCCTTCTGGGCCCGCAGCACGGCGAGCCAGAGCTGCCGCTCCAGCCTCACCTTCTGCTCGGGGGACCAGAGCGTGGCGAGCTCGGCGGAGGCGTAGCGTCCGGCGAGGACGTTCGGGATACGGGGCTTGGCGGGCGCAGCTGTCACGTACAGGGATTCTACTGGCGCTTCCTGCAGGCCGGCGCCACGGGGTGACTTGGAGGAACCTACAGGACGCCGGTCAGGCCTGTCCGGCGGGTCAAGTCGGGGGAAAGGGGGCGGCGCCGTGCAACCCAGGTGAGCGGGGTCTGGTCCGTCCAGCTGCACGGCGGAGGATGGAGTCGACGTGATGGGGTCCCCCCGCTCGAGAGCGTGGGGGAGTCGGCGACCGACGACAACGCCGCATGGGGCGTGCCAGGCCCCGCATCCCCGGCATGATCCGCCGGACAGGACCTGAAGCAGCCCTAAAGCCCCTCGTACGGCAGCAGCTCCGGCCGCTTCGGGGGCAGGCCGTCGCCGGAGGAGCGGCCGGTGAGGCGGCGGCCTATCCATGGCAGGAGGTGCCGGCGTGCGAACCGGGCGTCGGCGGCGCGCCGCGCCACCCAGCGCGGTGGCAGCGTCGCTTCCGGGGGCAGATGCCACTCGGGGTCCTCCGCCGGGTAGCCGAGCGTCTGCCAGACCGCCTCCGCGACCCTGCGGTGCCCGTCCGCCGTCAGATGCAGCCGGTCCACGTCCCACAGCCGGGGATCGCCGAGCGCGGGCGCCCCGTACAGGTCGACGACCAGCGCGCCGTGCCGTTGGGCGAGCTCGTCGACACAGGCGAACAGGGACTCCATGCGCGGCCGGAAGCGCTCCAGGACCGGCCCCTGCCGGCCGGGGCTGCGCATCAGCACCAGCTGCTTGCAGTGCGGGGCCAGCCGCTCCACGGCCTCGGTGAGCAGGTCCCGCACCTGCTGCATGTCGCACTTCGGCCGCAGGGTGTCGTTGAGGCCGCCGACCAGGGTGACGACGTCGGCCCGCATGGCCGCGGCCGTCTCGACCTGCTCGTCGACGATCTGCCGGATCAGCTTGCCGCGCACTGCCAGGTTGGCGTAGCGGAAGCCGGGGGAGACGGCCGCCATCCGTCCGGCGAGAAGGTCGGCCCAGCCGCGGTAGGTGCCGTCGGGGAGCCGGTCCGACATGCCCTCGGTGAAGGAGTCGCCGAGGGCGACGAGGCTGCTGTGGGTGGGGTTCGTCTGCATCGCGCCACAGATGGTATCCCGTGGCACATACCCGTCGGTCGGTCGCTCTCAGCCGCGCTCCGCGCGCTGCCCGAACAGCTCCCGCAGGACGTCCTCCATCGTCACCAACCCGGCCAGCCGGCCGTCGTCCCCGAGCACGGCCGCCAGATGCGTACGGCTGCCGCGCATGGCGGTGAGGACGTCGTCCATCGGCGTGTCCTCCCGCACGCGCGCGATGGGCCGCATCTCCGCCAGCCGGAACGGCCTGTCGCGCGGTGAGGCGTCCAGGGCGTCCTTGACATGCAGATAGCCGACGATCCGGCGCTGCTCGTCCACCACCGGGAACCGGGAGAAGCCGGACTCCGCCGACAACCGCTCCAGACCCTCCGGGGTGACGCCGACGCGCGCGTAGACCACCCGCTCCAACGGCAGCATCACATCCCGGACCGGCCGCCGGCCCAGCTCCAGCGCGTCGTACAGCCGCTCCTGCGCACGGTTGTCGATCAGCCCGGCCTCGCCCGAGTCCTTCACGATCTGGGCCAGCTCCGCGTCCGAGAAGGAGGCGACGACCGCGTCGCGGGTCTCGACCCGCAGCAGCCTCAGCAGGATGTTGGCGAAGGCGTTCACCGTGAAGATCACCGGGCGCAGCGCGCGGGAGAGCGCGACCAGGGGCGGACCCAGCAGCAGGGCGCTGCGCACCGGCTCGGCGAGCGCCACGTTCTTCGGCACCATCTCACCGAGCAGCATGTGCAGATACGTCGCCAGTGCCAGCGCGATCACGAAGGACACGGCGTGCCCCGCGCCCTCCGGGACGCCCACCGCGTGGAACACCGGCTCCAGCAGATGGGCGATCGCCGGCTCGGCGACGATGCCGAGGATCAGCGTGCACAGCGTGATGCCGAGCTGCGCCGCCGCCATCAGCGCCGACACGTGTTCGAGGCCCCAGAGCACGCTCCTGGCGCGCCGGTCGCCCTGGTCGACGTACGGCTCGATCTGGCTCCGGCGGACCGAAATGAGGGCGAACTCGGCACCCACGAAGAACGCGTTGACGACCAGTGTCGCCAGACCGATCAGCAACTGTACGGCGGTCATCGCCGCGCCCCCTCGTCGTCCGTGCTGCCCGTCGGCAGGCGTCCCTCCGTCGCGGGCCTGTCGCCGGGCGGCGCGTGCAGCAGGAGGCGTGCCGCGCGGCGGCCGGTGGCGTCCACCACGTCCACCTGCCAGCCGGCGACCTCGAGGGTGTCGCCGACCTCCGGGATCCGGCCGAGCGAGGCCGCCACAAGCCCGGCGAGGGTCTCGTAGGGCCCTTCCGGAACGCGCATGCCGACCCGGGCGAGCTGGTCCACGCGGGCGAAGCCGTCGGCCGAGAACACCGTCCGGCCGTCCTCGTCGGTGCCGACCCGGACCAGGTCCGGGGTCTCGTGCGGGTCGTGCTCGTCGCGGACCTCGCCGACGACCTCCTCGACGATGTCCTCCAGGGTGACCACCCCCGCCGTGCCGCCGTACTCGTCGATCACCACGGCCATGGTGCGCCGGCCGGAGAGGCGGTCCAGCAGCCGGTCGACGGTGAGCGAGCCGGGGACCAGCAGCGGTTCGCGCATCACCTCCGACACGGGCACCCGCGCACGATCTTCCGCCGGCAGCGCCAGTACGTCCTTGATATGGACGGTGCCGACGACGGCGTCGAGGGTCTCGCGGTATACGGGGAACCGGGACAGCCCGGTCGCCCGGGTCACGTTGGCGACGTCCTCGCACGTCGCCTGTTCGTCGAGGGCGACGACCTGGACGCGCGGGGTCATCACGTTCTCCGCGGTGAGGTCGGCGAGGTTCAGCGTGCGGACGAACAGCTCGGCGGTGTCCGGCTCCAGCGCGCCCTCCTTGGCGGAGTGCCGGGCGAGCGCCGCCAGCTCCTGGGGCCCGCGCGCGGACGCCAGTTCCTCCGCGGGCTCCAGGCCGATGCGGCGCACCATGCGGTTGGCCGAGTTGTTCAGATGAGTGATGAACGGGCGGAACGCGGCGCTGAACCAGCGCTGCGCGTTGCCGACTCGCTTGGCCACGGCCAGTGGCGAGGAGATCGCCCAGTTCTTGGGCACCAGCTCGCCCACCACCATCAGGAACACCGTCGACAGGCCCGTACCGATCACCAGCGCGAGGGAGCGCGCCATCGCGTGGGAGGCGCCGAGGTCCTGCAGCGGGCCGGAGATCAGCGCGGCGATCGACGGCTCGGCGAGCATGCCGACCACCAGGTTGGTCACCGTGATGCCGAGCTGCGCGCCGGACAGCTGGAAGGTCAGGTTCCGTACGGCCTTGAGCGCGCCCGCCGCGCCCCGCTCGCCGCGTTCGACCGCCCGCTCCAGCTCGGCCCGCTCGACCGTGGTGAGGGAGAACTCGGCCGCGACGAACGCGCCGCAGGCGAGCGAGAGCAGGATCGCCGCCAGTAGAAGCAGCACTTCGGTCATCGGGTCACCTCTGTCCCATGGTCGGACAGGACGGGGACGGTTGCGCGGTGTCGCGGACCGGGGGGCTCGCCCATGGGCGGACGCACACAACCTTTCATGGGGGACCGGGTGGCCCGCCAAGAGTAAGGGATCGGCAAAGGATGGCTGTGGGGCTGTGGATCAGCCGGCTCAGCCGGTGAGCGGCTTCACCCAGCGCCGCCAGCGCTCCTCCGGCCCGTACCCCGCGGCGGACCACGCGAAGTGCGCCGTCTCGTTGCGCTGCAGCACCATCGCGTCCGCGCGGCGCCCTCCCAGCCGTACGAACCTCTCCTCCGCGGCGGTCAGCAGCGCCGTGGCGATGCCCTGCCGGCGGCGGTCCGGGTGCACGGCCAGCCGGTAGAGATGGCACCGCCAGCCGTCGAAGCCCGCGATCACCGTGCCGACTAGCTCACCGTCGGCCTCCGCGAGGATCAGTGCCCCTGGGTCGCGGGCGATCAGCCGTTCCATACCGGAGCGGTCGTCGCTGATGCTCGTGCCTTCGGCCGCCGTCCTCCAGAAGGCCAGCACGGTGTCGACATCCTCGGGCCCGGCGGCCCGCACACGTGGTTCGGTCATACGCCCGATCCGAGCACGCCGCACGACGGACGACAGGGGAATTCCACGATCCGGACGACCGGCGTGCGGCTCACTCGTGTGCGATGGCCTCCAGCACGTTCATCCGCGAGGCCCGCAGCGCGGGCAGCAGGGCCGCCGCAATGCCCACCACGGCCGCCCCGACGACCACCGCCACGACCGTCCCCCACGGAATCGCGAGGGCGGTCATGCCCTGGAGGGCCAGGACCTGCTGGATGCACAGCCCCCACACCAGCCCAAGCCCGAGCCCCAGCACCGCGCCGAAGACCGCGATCACCACCGACTCCAGCCGGATCATCCGCCGCAGCTGCCGCCGGGACAGGCCGATCGCCCGCAGCAGACCGATCTCGCGCGTACGCTCCACCACCGACAGCGCGAGGGTGTTCACCACGCCCAGCACCGCGATGATGATCGCCAGCCCCAGCAGGGCGTAGACGAGATACAGCAGAACCGCGATCTGGTCGTGCACCAGCTCCTTGTAGTCGGCCTGGTCGCGGGCCTGCACCTGCGGGTACGGCTCGAGCGTCGCGTCCAGCCGCTCGCGCAGGTCGTCCACGCTCGTCCCGTCGGCCCCGTTGACGTACAGCGCGATGTCCTGCCCGCCCGGCACGTACTCCTCGACCGTCGCGATGCCGAAGACCAGTCCGCCCTGCATCCCGAAGCCGTCGCCGCCCTCGACGTCCGTGAGGGCGGCCACCGTCAGCTCGGTGCTCCTGCCGCCGGGGAACTCGACCGGGATCGTGCTGCCCATGCGGACGTCGTGCTCCTCGGCGAAGCCGGCGTCCATGGCGATGTTGCCGTCCGCCAGGGCGGCCGCCGTGTCACCGGCCGTGTACGTCACCCGCGCGACGTCGTCCACCCGGTCGTCGTACCCGGCCGCGGTGGTCTCGATCCGCTCACCGTCCGGCAGCCGGACCGCCACCGGCGCGAACCGCTGGCGGACGACCAGCCCCACGCCCTCCGTGGCGCCCACCCGGTCGGTGATCTCCTGGGAGAACGGCAGGAAGTTGGCGTTCTGGATCACGAAGTCCGCGCCCAGCGTCTTGTCGATCTGCTCGTCGAAGGACCGGGACATCGAGGCGCTGGCCACCGACATCCCGCCGACCAGGGCGAGCCCCACCATCAGCGCGGCGGCCGTGGCGCCGGTGCGGCGCGGATTGCGCAGGGCGTTGCGCCGGCTCATCCGGCCGACCGAGCCGAACAGTACGGGGAAGGCCGCACCCAGCACCCGGATCACCGGCCGCACCAGCAGCGGACCCGCGATGACGGTCGCGACCAGGGTGAGCACGACCCCGAGTCCCAGCAGCGAGGCGGCGGAGGCGGTCTCGCCGGCCAGCACACAGCCCACCAGCGCGGCGGCACCGAGCGCCCCCACCACGGATCCCGTCACCGCCCGCGCCCGCAGCGGCCGCCCCACACCGGCGATCTCCGCGTCGGCCAGCGCGGCCATCGGGGACACGCCCGCCGCGCGGCGGGCCGGGAGATACGCGGCGACGAAGGTGACGCCCACGCCGACGGCGTACGCCGTGACCGGTGTGGCCCAGCCGACCACCATCTCGGTGGTCTTCAGATTCATGCCGACCGCGCCCATGAGCCGGATCAGGCCGAAGGCGAGACCGATGCCGGCGGCCAGACCCAGCGTCGAGCCGACCAGTCCGAGCAGCACCGCCTCGGTGAGCACCGACCGGCGCACCTGCCTGCGGTCGGCGCCCAGCGCCCGGAGCAGGCCTAGTTCGCGGGTGCGCTGGGCGATCAGCATGGAGAAGGTGTTGACGATCAGGAAGACACCCACCAGCACGGCGATCCCGGCGAAACCGAGCATCACGTACTTGATCACGTCGAGGAACCCGCCGAGCTCCTCGGCGGCCGTCTCCGCCGTCTCCTCGGCCGTCCGCACCTCGTAGGCGCCGGCGCCCAGTTCGGCGGTGATCCGCCGCTTCAGTTGTTCGTCGGAGACGCCCGGCGCGGCGGTGACCGAGATGCCGGTGGCCCGGTCCGCGGAGCCCAGCAGCTCGGTGGCGGCGACCGCCGGGTCGAGGAAGACGAGCGCCGCGCCGGGGTTGGTGGTGGTGAACGTGGCGATGCCGACGATCTCCACCCGGAAGGTGCCGGGCTGGGCCTGCATCGACAGGGTGTCGCCGATCTCCACGCCCTTGGTGTCGGCGGTGTCCGCGTCCAGGACGGCCTCGCCGGTTCCGCGCGGGGCGCGGCCGGAGGTCAGCTCCACGACGCTGCGCTCGGTGACGTGCCAGTCCACGGCGAGGGTGGGGGCGCCGGTGGTCGGTCCCACCGACTCGTTGTCGCTGTCGACGACCGTGATGTTGTCGACCTCGACGTCCGGGTGCGCCGACTCGACGCCTTCGACTCGGGTCAGCCGCTCGGCGAGCGAGGCCGGGACCGTGGCGACGGCGCCGGTGGGCACCGACGACTCCAGGTCCTCCCGGGGAGCCACGGTCGCATCGGCGGACGTGGAGGCGAACAGCCGGTCGAAGGTACGGGAGACCGTGTCGGAGAAGATCAGGCTGCCCGCGACGAACGCCACGGACAGCACGACGGCCAGCGCGGACAGCAGCAGCCGTCCCTTGTGCGCGAGGAAGCTCCTGAGCGTCGTCTTCAGCACGGTCTCAGTCCTCGCCGGCCGTCGTCGGGCCCGCGCCGTCGCTCCCGCCGCCGTCGTCCGACGGTGCGCGGATCACGTCGAAGCGTTTCATCCGCTCCAGCACCGACTCCGCCGTCGGCCGGGGCATCTCGTCCACGATCCGGCCGTCCGCGAGGAAGAGCACGAGGTCGGAGTGGGCCGCGGCGCCCGGGTCGTGAGTGACCATCACCACGCTCTGTCCGAGCGAGTCCACGGCCTCGCGCAGAAAGCCGAGCACCTCGAGGCCCGCGCGGGAGTCGAGGTTGCCGGTCGGCTCGTCCGCGAAGATCAGCTCCGGCCGGGAGGCCAGCGCACGGGCGCAGGCCACCCGCTGCTGCTGCCCGCCCGACAGCTGAGCGGGCCGGTGCCGCAGCCGGTCGCGCAGGCCCAGCGTGTCGATGACCTGGTCCAGCCACTTCTCGTCCGGCTTCTGGCCCGCGATGTCCATGGGCAGGGTGATGTTCTCCCGCGCGTTGAGGGTCGGTATGAGGTTGAACGACTGGAACATGAACCCGATCCGGTCCCGTCGCAGCCGGGTCAGTTCACGGTCCTTCAGTCCCGTGATCTCGGTGTCTCCCAGCCACACCTGCCCGGCGGACACGGTGTCGAGCCCCGCCAGGCAGTGCATCAGCGTGGACTTCCCCGACCCCGACGGTCCCATGACGGCCGTGAACCGGCCGCGCGCGATGTCCACGTCCACCGAGTCGAGGGCGAGCACCGCCGTCTCGCCCGAGCCGTACGCCTTGGTCAGACCGCGGGCGCGGGCCGCGATCCCGTCGGCCGACGCGAGGCCGGGGGCGTGCTCCGCAGCAGGTGTGAACAAGGCCGCCTCCTCCGAGTGGACGTCCGGTCATGCCGGTCGCGCCGAGGGTAGTGTGACCTGCCCCACGCCGGTATCCCCCCTGGGGGCGGGGCCTTCTCCACCCCAGGTCTGGTCCCGGAAACCGATGTAAGGGGCACGTTCATTGGTCCGGTGTTCGCGCTTGCCGCTGCTAGCGTTCCGGCGCTAGCGTCGAGGTATGGCGAAGACCCAGCTGAACGTACGCGTGGACGAGGGCACCGCCCGCGCGGCGCGGGAGCGTGCCCTGGAGCGGGGGATGAGCGTCAACCGCTACATCGAGGAACTCGTCCGGCAGGACACCGGCGAGGCCGGCCGCGCCTTCGTGGACGCCGCCGCCGACTTCATGAAGCAGTACGAGAGCGTCTTCGCCGAGGAGTTCGAGGCGGGTTCCCCCGCCCGGACGACGCCACGCGACGGCCGCCGCTGAGCCGTTGGACAACCTGCGCATCGACCTCGCGTGGCTGCTGATGCTCGCCGAGCAGCGGACTCCCGGTGACCCCCGGGTCACCGACTGGGGTGCCCTCGTCGCCGCCGTCGCACGCCACGAGGCCGAGATATTCGACGTCCCCGTCTACGACAGCCCCCACACCCGCGCGGCCGCGCTCCTCCAGCTGCTGATCCACGTCCCCGCGCTGGAGCGCTCCAACGCGCTGTTCGCCTCCGCCGTCGCGTACGCCTATCTCGTCGCCAGCGGTCTGAAAGTCGTCACCTCGCCGGAACAGGTGCGCGATCTCGCCCGGCTGGTGAAGAGCGGCGAGGCCGCCCTGGACGACATCGCGGACGAACTGCGCCGCTGGAGCGAGTGATCAGCTCCCGCCGGTCGCGGTATCAACCACCGGCCGCCACGCGGTGCCGGTGACACAGTACGAGGCGGGCAGCGTCGGCCCCTTCTCCGGGATCATCAGCCGCCGGTACGGGCCCAGTTCGAAGCCCGCCTCCCGCAGTGCCCCGACCGGGTCCCGCGCCAGATGACAGCCCCCGGCCAGCAGCGGCCACACCGTGCGGTCCAGCGCCCGCTGGGTGAGGCGCATGACCCGGCCGCCGCCCCGGCCGTGCTCGAAGAACCGCAGCTCGCCGCCCGGCCGCAGCACCCGCATCGCCTCCGCCAGCGCCCTCGGCACGTCCCGGACACTGCACAGCACCAGCGACAGGACCACGGCGTCGAACGCCTCGCTCTTGACCGGCAGCGCCTCCGCCACCCCCGGCGCGACGTCCACCGGCACCTGGGCGCGCAGGGCGGCCTCCACGGCCAGCGCCCGCAGGGCCCGCTCCGGTTCGATGGCGACGACCTCCGAGACAGCGCGCGGATAGTGCGCGAAGTTCAGCCCGTTGCCCGCGCCGACCTCGAGCACCCGCCCGGACAGCCCGCCGAGCAGCCCGTCCCGCACGTGCGCCAGCCCGGCGCGGGTCTCGGCGGCGACACTGGCCCGGGCGTAGTAGCGGGCGAACACCGGGTGATGGACGGGGTCCCGCGCGACCTGCGCGGAGCGGGCGGATCGCAGCAGCATGAGGACCTCCCCAGGACGGACCTACGGCGATTCTCCCCCTGGTCCCGTCCGCCAAATCCCTGTCACCCGCCCGGCCCACGCACCCGGGCCGCCGGATCGCCTCTGCCGGTTCGGACTCCGGTCCTGCGGGTGTGCGGCGATTACCACCACCGGTACCGGTACCACTCCTCACAGGGTGCGGACGGGCGTGTCCAGCTGAACCACCACGCCGCTCCGCACCCGACCAGGGTGCGGGCTGCCGGCCCCACCTTCGACGGACCCGCGGAGCTCCACCAGGAGCCTGCCATGTCGTCCGCCCCACCCCACGCCGCTTTCGATGCCCAGCCCGATGCGGCCGCGGGCGAAGATCCTCTTGCCGACGCCGCTGCCGCGCACGCGGCCGCAGCCGGCCCGCCCGCGCGCCACGCGCACAAATTCGGCGGCAGCAGCCTCGCCGATCCCGACCGCTACCGCGTCGCGGTCGGCCTGCTCGACGACGGCGCGCGCGAGCGCATCGCGGTGGTCTCGGCGATGCAGGGCGTCACCGACGCGCTGGTCGCGATCGTCGACGCCAGATTGGGCGGCCAGGACTGGAAGCCGGCCTGGACCACGCTGCGCAAGCGCCACCTCGACACCGCGCTGTCGCTGGACCCGCACCGCCGCCACGGCGCGCTGGAAGCGCTGGAAGCCGAGTTCGTGCAGTTGCGCGACGCCCTGGAGTCCCTGCATTCGCGCGACGAAAAAACCCCGCAGGCGATCGCCGGCCTGGGCGAGGTGTGGTCGTCCTATCTGATCCACGCCGCGCTCGGCGGCGATCCGGCCGGCTGGGCGCGGCTGGACGCGCGCGAGGTGCTGGTGGTGCACCCCAGCGAAATGGGCATGGCGGTGGACTGGGCGCAAAGCCGCGACAACCTCGCCGCGTGGCGAAAACGCAACGCCGCGGCCAACGTGGTGGTCACCGGCTTCGTCGCCCGCGACGGCTACGGCTACGCCACCACGCTCGGCCGCAACGGCAGCGATTACTCCGCGGCGATCTTCGCCAACCTGTTCGACGCCGACGCGCTGACCATTTGGACCGACGTCGACGGCGTGCTCTCGGCCGATCCGCGGCTGGTGCCCGATGCGGTCTGCCTGCCTTCGATGTCGTATGCCGAAGCCTGCGAACTGGCTTATTTCGGGGCGAAAGTATTGCATCCGCAGACCATGGCGCCGGTGCAGCAGCGCGGCATCCCGCTGCGCATCCGCAACACCCGCAACCCGCACTCGCCCGGCACGCTGATCAGCCTGCGCGCGCAGCCCGGGCAGGCGCCGGTGAAGGGGCTCAGCCTGGTCCACGACCTGGCGGTGCTGGAGTTGGT